>JBBRYZ010000005.1:0-55742 GCA_038237165.1 Bacteroidales bacterium
CAAATTAAGTCCCGTCAGGGACGAGATAGGTTTTTACCGGACAATGATATTTTGAAATCCATTTTAATGCAATTCCAATAGCCTTCATCTCCAATTACAACGAATTATCAATTCGCATTTCCAGGGTTTGCCGAAGGAGTAAACTTTACCACTTTATTCTTAATTGGATTAATCGTTTTCAGATAAGCGAAAATTGCTTTCAGGTCTTCTTCGTGCATTTTACCGTACATAGTCCAGGGCATAATTGAATTGAAATCGCCTGGTTTAAGCTTCGTGCTAAGTACCAAAGAATCGGAATGTGCGCGGAATAAAGCTATAAATTCAACGTCATCCCATTTACCGATTCCGGTTTCCCGATCAGGAGAAATATTTGCTGAACGCACCATGGAGCCATCAGGAAAAGGGAATTCCCTGCCTCCGCCAAATTCAGCGCCAGCAAAAGACTTCCCTTTGGCGAACGGCGTATGACAATCCATACACGCTGCGGCATTAACCAGATATTTTCCATAATTCAGCACATCATTTTTCGACGGCATTTTTGTGAGTCTCGCTTTTGTAGGAATAGTATTGATAATGAAATTCATAGGAAAATCGGATTTTGATTTCGGCACCTGATTTTTAATAGGTTTCAGCGTGCGGATATAAGCGATGATACTCAGGATATCTTCTTCGTCCATCTGCCCGTAATTATGATAAGGCATCACCGGGAACATTGCTTTGCCTTCCTTATCAACGCCGGTTGTAATTACACGAAAAAGTTCACCGTCGGTATATCGGCTTATTCCTTCAGGAGTAATGTTGCGGGCATAATATACGCCAGGGAAACCAAATTTCTGTTCAAATACATCACCACCCATTCCCAGGGATCCTTCGGCTATCGGTCCCGAAAACCTTGTCCAGTCGCGATGTGAGTGGCAATCCATACAAACAGAAATATGATTGGCCAGGTATTCGCCACGTTCAATCCGCACGGGGGTAAGCTCCACTTTCATATCCGGTGCGGCTCCTACATTTGGCAATGCAATTTTAAGATAACTCAATGTGGCGATCAGCACTACTGCAATGATAGCAACAGCCCATAGTAGTATTTTCTTTAGCTTTTTCATATTTTTCAGGATTAAAAATGTAAAACAACAGAATAAATTTCAATATATTTATTTCAAGGCATTCGTCCGGATTTGCATATTATTACTTTTTCGGGAAAGAAAGATGGTAATCCATAAACAAGAAGGACTAGAAGTGGAGGGGAAATTAGTAGAGCAAGAATTCTTTATATAGTATGGCTTTGGTAAGCGCAATGAGTCCGACCTACGAGCTTAAATTTATTTCTGGAATACGTTCCCATAACTTCAGAGATTTATTAGTTAACATTACAGTAAAACATCCAAAGTTAACGACCAACTATTGCAGTACTTAAATTATAATCTGTAATTAACCCGTATGAACCATAAATGTTTCTAAATCAAAAAAAAATATTACGCGTAAGCTTTAGTTTATAGCGGATAATCGATTCAGGGTATTTTATCTGACGTAACTAATCAGACTGGTAAATACAACCAAGGATGAATTACAGCCACTGATTGCACAGGTTACGCAGATAAGTATGAATGCCGAAAAAATTTTATTGTCATTAAAACTGCTGTAAGTAGTTCAATATCTGTGCAAATTCGCGAAATCTGTGGCAAAACAGATTTTTCGGAGGCTGAATAGTTATTATCTGTTCATAAAGATATTCTGCAGTTTTATACGATTGAAAACCTTTTGTGCCTGAATTTTTCGAAGCAGAGAGGTTCAATTTCAAATGAATCAATGATTTTGGATTTTATGCTCTTTCACTATTATTGTTGTGGCATGAAGAAAGCCAGGCTTTGTTTTCAGATTAAAATTTAAACGAATACAAACAGCGCAATACGTTTTTTTTCTTGACTTTCGAAAATATATGTTTTAACTTTATCGCTTTAATAGAGCATTTAACATTTATGCCTGTTATAAATCACTAACGGATTTAATATAATCCAAGTATATCAAATAACGTGGTTAATATGTCTCCTTCTTTACTTGTCATCTTTCGTCCTTTTTTTTGATTGTAGAAAATATGAATCCTGAGTCAGTTGCTTAAATAATTCCGTCAGCTTATTTTTTATCATTTTGTTAACCTGTAACAACTTAATCAAAGGGAGTAATTTATAATTCACATTTTATACAAATAAAATGCAGAAGACAAGGCCACCATAAATTGAAACACAAAAAACAGATGTTGTTTGAACAAAAGAATTGATATTCAGTTAAAGTTTGAAATTTTGAGTTAATTATTTTATGGAGTTCACAGAAAATCCAACAAAGAGTATGTAGCGGAAGTCGAAAAGCTTTATGAGTAGACCCATTTTAATCCATATCTAATGAAGACAATTTTAAAACTCTCACTTGTAATTTGCCTGATGATGGCAGTATTATCAACACAGGCGCAGGTTAAATTCGGGCTTAAAGGCGGGGTAAACCTGGCAAAAATGACCTTAAAATCTTCAGGAATGAGCATTGATCCCAAAACGCTGGTAGGCTATCACTTCGGTATAGTATCAGAATTTAAGTTGTCGGATAACTTTTATTTGCAGCCAGGGATTCTGTATTCAGCCAAGGGATCAAAATATTCCATATCAGGTGATGGTGAGTCATTTGAAATGTCGATAAAGCCAAGCTACATTGAGGTGCCTATAAATGCACTTTATAAATTAGATGTGAGTGCGGCGAAGTTACTCATTTTTGCCGGGCCTTATTTTGCGTATGGTATTAGTGGCAAGTATGAATCAAGCGGTCAATCACAAGATATTAAATTTGGCACCTCGGATCAGGATGATATGAAACCCCTTGATATCGGAATAAATATCGGAGTCGGCGCAGATTTCAAAGGTTTCGAAATAACCGCGCAATACGGAATAGGCCTTACTAATCTGGCAGCAGGCGCTTCCGGTGACACTGAGATGAAAACAAAAACGATAGGAATTTCAGTTGCATATCTTTTTGGAGGAAAATAGCTGAAAGCAGATAAAGATTCTATAAATAAACCAATAGAATCAGCTTCCTTCGAAATAATAAAGTTTAATAAGAAATGCACGCGTCATAAAATAAGGCGCGTGCTTTTTATTTCTATTATTTACCCAAAAATTACATTTAAAGTACACCAGCGAAGCCCACAAATAATCACCTCTGGCTTGGCCTGCCTTTGTAGCATTCGAAGAAAATTTTATACTATCAGGCTTATACAGCCTTCAAACGAGACACATTTTGAATAAGTTCATCCTGGTCTTTCCTGTCGAGGTTTGCCAGAGTTTTTATCACCCGGTTCCGGTGGATTGTTTTACTGAATAACTGATAATTCGAAACGCCGCCAACAAACTTCATCAGTAATTTCACGGTTTCAACCTCAGCTTTCTGCCTGAATGATTCAATAGCAATCATATTTTGTTGAATTGCGTAATCAAATAACGCGAGATCAACAATATCTTTAACCTGTTTTCGCATTTCCGAATTGGCTACAATCAATTTCTGAAAAAACGAAAATGAAATCTTACAAGTAGTTTTACCAGCATACTGAGCAATTTGAGGAGTGTCCTGCAACAAATATTCCGAAGTTCTCATGGCAAAAGGGATTTATTATTTATGTCTGTAAAGTAAAATAGTAATAGGCTAAACCCATGCTATTTTTAATAAATTATCCGATTTGATATTATAGTACGGGTGAATTACCGGGAAGCATTACTTCTATTGACGTGCTTTATTTATCTTTGCACTTTTCGCAATAGGTAAAGATATTATTTATGGATTTCGAAGCTACCGAATACACACTGCAATCACTGGTTACAGGCGAACTTTTTGAAGATACTGGCTGGCTGCTTGATGCGCCCGGACAAACCAAACCCGGCCTGATCAGGGCTGTTTACAAACACAAACAGATGAATCCCAAAGATGCATCCTACGGCATTTACCGTTTTGCCGACTGGCTGCCTGTAAGCCGGATGCTAAAAGGATCTTCGGCTCCTGTAACTTATAAAAGTGAAGGACTGGCAACTCATCTTGGATTAAAAAATCTGTATATCACTTTCAGCGGGTACTGGCCCGAAAAAGGAGCGCTTATGACTACCTGTTCCTTCAAAGAAACCGAAGCATATTCAGTTTGCGGCCGTCTTGATCCTTCTCAAAGCAAAGTACTGGTTGTGGCTTCGGCCGGAAATACCGCAAGGGCTTTTGCCAAAGTTTGTTCCGATAACAATATTCCTTTGCTGCTGTGTGTTCCCGAAGATAACCTTGACGCGCTGTGGTTCGAGAAACCACTGAACGATTGTGTGAAACTGATTACCTCGCGCTCAGGCAGCGATTATTTTGATGCCATACACCTTTCGAACCTGGCTTGCCAGTGCGAAGGTTTTATTGCCGAAGGCGGAGCCAAAAACGTTGCCCGCCGCGATGGGATGGGAACTACCATGCTTTCGGCCACCACGCATATAGGCGCTATTCCTGATTACTATTTCCAGGCTATTGGTAGCGGCACAGGCGCTATTGCAGCATGGGAAGCCAATCTGCGACTGATTGCCGATGGCCGCTTTGGAAATAAACTGATGAAACTGATGGTATCGCAGAATCATCCTTTCGTGCCCATTATGAACGCCTGGAACGCCAATTCCCGCGAAATGCTGAATTTCGATCATGATACAGCACGCCGGGAAGTGGAAATTATCAATGCCAAGGTACTTTCGAACCGTAAACCGCCCTACCCTGTTGTCGGCGGACTTTTCGACGCGCTTACCGAAACAAATGGCGAAGTACTGTCGGCAACAAACGAAGAAGCCCAACAGGCTGCCAAACTTTTCCTGGAGCTGGAAGACAACGATATTCATCCAGCAGCGGCAATAGCAGTTGCAACACTTATTCGGACTGTGAAGACCGGAAAGATTGATTCCGAAGCAGTTGTTATGCTCAATATTACAGGCGGCGGCGAAGAGAGAATAAAAAAAGGGAAATCATTGCATTACCTTATTGCATCCGAAGTCTTCGACATCAATCCATCGCATGAAGAAGTGAATATTGCGTTGAAAGAAATATTTGGTTAAACCAGATAGTGTGCCAGGCACCCGATAGGGTGTGCATTCAGTTAAACACCAATCAGTGTCAGACACCCGAAAGGATGTGCAGACACTAAAAAAGAAGATATGAATAACGAAATAGTTGGAATCATAGCGGGCGCATTGTCGTGTACCACATTTCTTCCTCAGGTAATAAAAACTTGGAAATCAAAGTCTACCAAAGATGTTTCGCTTACTATGTTCATCATTGCCGCAATCAGTACCACACTCTGGATTATTTATGGGATATTGATTCACAGTTTTTCGATCATTGCTACAAACATTGTGGTACTTATATTTTCGCTGATCATGCTGGGGCTGATTTTTATGAACCGTGAGAAAAAAGAACAGGGATAACTTTTAAATACAGATGTCGCGGGGAAAATACATGTTCCTGATAGCTGGGATTTTTGATGATCTGAATATTTAGTAAATTATCTGGTACATTCGTGTATTTTTTGGCAGGATATTTCAAATGAATTTTAAAAATAACGAATAAGGAACAAGGAATAATGAACCCGATAGCTATCGGGTTCGAAGTTATGAAGATATAGAATTAGCAAAGTGATCTTCATTATTATTATTCAATTCCATTATTCGGGTTTTTACTTCATTATTCGATATTCCTTGTTCTATATTCATCATTCAAATCTTTTTTGGTTCTGGCTTGTCCAAGTTAAGGCTTTAAACTCTTTTTGAACTTTTGCCGGTAACTAGTGTTTAAAGATAAACTATTCATATTGATTCACTTTAGTTCAAAAAAAACCGTTATATGAAATCATTTCTGATCCCTTCCTTGATCCTCCTGACTTTGGCTGTAACAACACTGTCTTTTATGAATAATAACAACCTTCCTCCAAAAATAAAAGAGCAAACCATAACTTACACCATCGAAGGTAAAAGTTATAAATGCTTTGTGGCCTTTGACGAAAACATAAAAGGGAAACGGCCTGCCATTCTGGTTATCCCTGAATGGTGGGGACTGAACGATTATACCCGATCAAGGGCAAAGCAATTAGCAGAGCTTGGATATATCGCTATGGCGGTTGACATGTTTGGTGAGGGTCAGATCGCAGCCAATCCACAGGAAGCCCAGGAATTTACCAAACCATTCTACGCAAATCCACAACTAGCAAAAACAAGGCTGGAAGCTGCACTGAAGCAATTAAAAACCTTTTCTGAAACTGATGCCGGTAAAATAGCTGCCATTGGGTATTGTTTTGGAGGGAATGTGGTTCTAAATGCTGCCAGGCTGGGTTCTGACCTTAAAGGCGTAGTAAGTTTTCATGGTGGACTTGCAGGCGCCCCGGCCAATAAACAACTTTTAAAGGCAAAAATCCTGGTCTGCAACGGGGGAAGCGACAAATTTGTTTCACCGGAGAGTATTACCGACTTTAAGCATTCAATGGATTCAATCGGCGCAGATTATAAATTTATATCCTATCCAAATGCCACTCATGCTTTTACGAATCCCGCATCCACCGAAACCGGGAAGAAATTTAATATGCCTATTGAATATAATGAAGCGGCTGATAAAGCTTCGTGGAATGATATGAAGGAGTTTTTCGGGAAAATTTTCGGTAAATAATCACGTGAATTTGAACGCGGACTAACACATTTTATTTCAGAACGCGGATTAACGCGGAAAGAACGGATTAACGCAGATTTTTTCTTGAGTTTTTAAAAACTTTCCTTACGAACTCTGGTTTCCTGCCAAAATTTAAAAGCAATCCAACTTCTTTATCAGTTCCACGAAGATAATTAAGTAATTGCCATTCAAATTCTTCAACTAAAATATCCACAGCTTTTAATTCTAAAATCACTAGATTATTAACCACCAGGTCGGCGTAATACTCACCTACAATGTTGCCTTTATAAAATACACTGATCTGGTTTTGTGCTTCAACCTGAAATCCTCTGGCTTTCAATTCTAAATACATTGAATTCTGATAAACCTTTTCAAGAAACCCATATCCTTATTCATTATAAACATCATAAAAGGCTTTCAAAATAGCATCTGTCAATTCTTTATGAAGTAGATCCATATAAATAAATTTTAGTAAAAATCCATGGTAATCCGTTCTTTTCCAATCATCCGCGTTCCATTCTTCTGCTAAATCCACATTTAATTATATCCGCGGTAATCCGTTCTTTTCCAATCATCCGCGTTCCATTGTCATCTGCGTTCCAGTGTTCACTTTATATTGTGAAACACATTAATCACATCATCATCATCTTCCATTTTTTCAATCAGTTTTTCAACATCCGCCTGCTGTTCTGCAGTTAGCTCTTTGGTATCGTTGGGAATGCGCTCGAAAGCAAAAGTGCGGATCTCAAATTTATTTTCTTCCAGATATTTCTGTATGGAACCGAAGTTATGAAAATCGGCATAAAGCACAATTTCACCTTCATCCACAAATATTTCATCCAGTCCGAAATCAATCATTTCCAGTTCAAGCTCTTCAATATCAATTCCTTCTTTCATAGCTACCTTGAACGTACATTTGCGATCGAACAGAAAATCGCACATGCCGGTGGTACCAAAACTGCCGCCGTATTTGTTAAAATACATACGCACGTTAGCCACTGTGCGAGTAGGATTGTCGGTTGCCGTTTCAACAACCACTGCTACACCATGAGGTGCGTAACCTTCGTAAACTACTTCTTTGTATGCCGACGAATCTTTTGATACAGCCCGTTTTATGGCACGGTCGATATTTTCTTTCGGCATGTTTTCGCTTTTTGCTGTCTGTATGAGCAGTCGCAATCGTGAGTTGCATGCAGGATCGGGTCCGCCGGCTTTCACCGACATTTCGATATCCTTACCCAGGCGGGTGAAAACCCTGGCCATATTTCCCCACCGTTTCATTTTGCGTGCTTTGCGAAATTCAAATGCTCTTCCCATATTCTGTAGCTGTAAAGTATTTATTGCAATAAAGTGTTTTTTTTGAGGGGCAAAAGTACTCTGATTCCAGCAATTGTGAAACATTCTTTTTTTATAGGGAAAAAGGGAAAAGGGAAACAGGAAATAGGAAAACTGTGAACTCCTTATTTTCTTAACTCTGGGCTTCGGCCCGATAGCTATCGGGACCGCTCAGCGGGCTGAAACCCGGAAACCTAAAAACAAATATTTAATACAACAACTTATAATATCTTTGTTTAAAAATTAAGCCATGCGAAATACCATATTGATTTCATTCTTCCTTTTAAGTTTTGGTCTGCTTGCGCAAACACCCGAAAAAACGCATGTTATCACACATCAGCGGGCTACTATCGTCACCGATCCGTCACAGGGACAAAAAGCATATCCGGCATGGGGCGTATTTCCTGCAAAAGCCTTTCCGGTTCGCCGCATACTGATGCATGTTACGCTTGGCTGCCCCGATTCACTGCCATGTGCGCATTGGGATTACCTGGATCGCATCACTGTGAAACGCACAGGCGGTGTTTCCGCTAAAAGCCTGGATTATGAACTCAGCCGCATGCTTACTCCGTATGGAAGCATTTTTACTCCTGAATGGCATTGGACCTGGACCGTGGATGTTACCGATTTCGCCATGGTACTTCGCGACAGTGTTGAGATAGAATACACGCATTCGGGTTACGAAACTCCGGCCGTTGGATGGGCGCTAACACTTAATTTTGAAATCGTTAAAGGGCCTGAAGTTGTAAGACCGTTAAGTATTACCCGCATGTGGGAAGGTCAGTTCCCATATGGAGATCCGGCTGAAGATATTGAGAAAAAACTTGCACCAATAAGCTTTCAAACTGAAGCAGGCGCAACCATGAGCCGCTTTCGCATACAGCAAACAGGCCATGGTATGGACGAACCCCGGGGCTGCAGTGAGTTTTGCAGCCGCTGGCGCGATATCCTTTTCGACGGGAAACTGATAGACCATACCAACCTCTGGAAAAACTGCGGCGACAATCCGCTTTACCCGCAAGGCGGAACCTGGATATACGACCGGGGCTGGTGGTGCCCGGGTAACCTGCAACCGGCTGATGTTGTTGATATGTTTCCATCAAAAGGCGCACACACTCTTGATTTGAATATGCAGCCTTACACTGCCACAGCAAATATTCAGGCAAATGAAGCCATTGCATCATACCTTATTCAATATGAAGGTCCATTTGCAAAAAATGATGCTGCAATCGAAACGATACTTGTACCTAATAACGATCAGAATTTCAGTCGGTCGAACCCGGCCGGATTTAATCCAATGGTCATGATCCGTAACCTGGGCAAGGATAACATGAAATCATTGACTATAACTTACGGAACTGAAGGGTTTGCAAAAAAGACCTTTAACTGGAAAGGAGATATCGATTTCAATAAAACAGCCTTTATTGTGCTGCCCGGCGATATAGATCATAAACCCGGCAACAATATTTTTATGGTAACTATAAGCAAACCAAATGGTAAAAAAGATGCCTGGGAGGGCGATAATATTTTAAATTCAACATTTTCACCTCCGCCAATTTTACCGCAGAAAATGATACTGCAATTGCTCACCAACAATAAGCCCGGTGAAAATGAAATTTGTATCCTGGATAACGAGGGAAACAGTGTCTTCCACAAAAAGCCTTCGGACCTGAAACCCAGAACCATGTATTACGATACACTTAATTTCGACCCTGGAACCTATGCACTGATGCTGAGCGACAGTGCCGGCGACGGGCTTGAGTTCTGGTACGAAGTGAAATCAGGATACGGTTACATTCGCCTCCTCTCGGCTGACGGCCGGTTGTTGCATGATTTTGAAAGTGATTTTGGCGACAGTCAGTTTTATTGTTTCACAGCATCTCCTGCTGCCATTATCGATACCACTACCACGCAATATGCTTTCGTTCTTTACCCACGAATGACCAGCGGCCTTATCAATCTCGATGTGCATGCCGATAGAGTTGGAGCAATGGAAGTAAAAATAACCTCGGATGGAGTTTTGGTAGAACGGCATTATTACAAATCAGTGAAGCAAAACCGTTTTACTTATGATGTCGGCTATCTGCCAGGCGGACGATATATTATTGAAGTACTTATGGATGGCGAAAGTAAATTTAAGAGGAGATTTAATAAGGATTAAAAATGTTGGATTGCTGATTGGTACATTGGTAGGATTTCAGATTTTATACTTCATTGTTGAGCCGGAAAAAGAAGGCGTGTACAGGTAAGAATCTTTAATAGAAATGTCGGCTGAACGAGCCGTCAGAAGCACCCCAACAGTAAATTTTCTTTATGAGGTTACAAAACCGGTTTAAAATTATCCAAACCCATTTGAACCTGATACGACTATCAAATATGAACTTTATAGTAAGTAATTTGTTAACTTAAATGTTTTCGATATCCATGGAAGTGAAGCTGTTACTCTTGTAAATGAAGAAAAAGCTGCAGGCAACTATGAGGTAAGGTTTTATGCCACATTATCACCAGGCGGAGTTTATTTCTACAAACTTCAGACAGGAAAATCTATTGAAACGAAGAAGATGATTTTATTGAAATAGCGACAAATTTCGTAAAAGTAAATAGTTCGAAAAAGAGTTGACAAAAAAGGATAATTTAATAAACTCAATATTACATTCCTGGATTTGTGTTCTCAATGATTTTGTTCATTACAATTACTTTGCTTAAAATAATATTTACTTCCCGTTCATTCAATTTCTTAAACAGATTAGCCATGAAACACTTCAACGCATTTCTCGCATTAGCTTGTGCAGCAACATTCTTTTTGAACATTGCCACAAACGCACAAACAACTGCGCAGCCTCTGGGCACAGCGCTAAACCCCGATGGCTCACTAAAGAGCGGCGTGCAGGGAAGCTTCGACCCCCGTGGCTACCATATTTCTAAAGGTGCAAATGGAGAGCCCCGCTTTTCGCCGAACTCCACGCCTCTTAGCGGTGACGATAACTGGGATACGCAATTTCGCATCCCGGGAATGAATGGTCCTGTGAATGCGCTTGCAGCAACAGGCACTGATATTTACGCTGGTGGCGGCTTTTCAAAGGCTGGAGGTACGGATGCGAACAGTATTTCAAAATGGAATGGCACGAGCTGGTCAGCTTTGGGAGTCGGGATGAATGGTGCTGTGTCTGCCCTTGCGGTTAGTGGCAGCAACCTATACGCGGGTGGCGACTTCACTACAGCCGGAGATAGCGCGTATCGGGTTGCAAAATGGAATGGAACAAACTGGTCTGCTTTGGGAACCGGATTGAACGGTCCTGTGCGGGCCCTTGTGGCCAGCGGCAGCAATCTGTATGCGGGTGGCTTCTTCAATAGAGCAGGAGGCACGAGTGCGCCAAGAATTGCTAAATGGAACGGGACAAGCTGGTCCTCCCTGGGTACCGGTATGGATGGGTTCGTATATGCGCTTGCAATAAACGGCAGCGATTTATATGTAGGTGGCAGCTTCACAACAGCCGGAGGTGTTAGTGCGAATTATGTAGCAAAATGGAATGGCACAAGTTGGTCTGCATTGGGAAACGGAATGAACGGTGATGTGCGTGCCCTGGTGGTGAGCGGCAGCGACCTATACGCGGGTGGCGACTTTACAACAGCCGGAGGTATGAGTGCCAACTATGTTGCAAAATGGAACGGCACAAGTTGGTCACCATTGGGAAGCGGGATGAATATCGGGTATAATGTATATGCCCTTGCAATAAATGGCAGCAATGTATACGCTGCCGGCAACTTCACAACAGCTGGAGGCACAAGCGCAAATAATATTGCAAAATGGAACGGCACAAGTTGGTCCTCGCTGGGAACTGGAGTCAGTAATCCGGCGTATGCCCTTGCCATTAGTGGTAGCAACGTGTTCGCTGGTGGCAGCTTTATTACGGCTGGAGGTTCTATCGCGAATAGTTTTGCACAATGGAACGGCACAAGCTGGCCTGTGCTGGGAAACGGGATGAATAATTATATTAATGCCCTTACTATCAGCGGTACCGATATATATGCAGGGGGCGCTTTCCTAACGGCTGGTGGTACGAAAGCGAATTGTGTGGCAAAATGGAACGGAACAAGTTGGTCAGCTTTAGGTACAGGAATGAATAATTATGTTAATGCACTGGCTGTTAATGGCATCGATCTGTATGCTGGTGGTGACTTTACTACGGCCGGTGGTACAAGTGCCAATTATATTGCAAAATGGAACGGCACAAGTTGGTCCGCTTTAGGAAGTGGAATGAACGCCAAAGTGTATTCCATTGCTATTAACGGCAGCAATGTATACGCTGGAGGCATGTTCACATCGGCTGGAGGCACTAGTGTAAATTATATTGCAAAATGGAACGGGACAAGTTGGTCTGCAATGGGAGGCGGAATGAACTATTATGTTTGGGCCCTTGCCATCAGTGGCAGCAACTTATATGCGGGAGGCTCTTTTACTCAGGCCGGAGGTACCAATGAGCCTTTTATTGCAAAATGGAACGGGACAAGTTGGTCAGGGTTGGGAAGCGGAATGAATGGTGCGGTATATGCCATTGCGGTCGGAGGTAACGATGTTTACGCCGGTGGCACCTTTATAAAAGCCGGAGGTACAAGTATATATTATATCGCAAAATGGAACGGAACAAATTGGTCCGAGCTGGGAAGCGGAATGGATGGCGATGTAAATACTATTGCGCTCAGAGGCAGCGATTTATATGCAGGTGGCACCTTCACAACAGCCGGAGGTACAAATGCGAATTATATTGCTAAATGGAACGGGACAAGTTGGTCTTCTATGGGAAGCGGATTGGATAATGAAATGTATGCATTAGCGGTTAGCGGTAGCGACTTATACGCAGGTGGATATTTTTCGATGGCAGGCGGCAAGTTATCGTCATACTTCGGAAAATACAATACAATTTTCACTGGCGTTGAAGAGTATGAAGTTCCGGTGAAAATTGCAATGCAGCAGAATTATCCGAATCCATTTAACACTACAACTACGATCTTATATTCCATCCCATCAGAATCTAGTATTTCTATACAGATATTTGACCTGCAAGGACATATGATAAGAACTCTTTTAAACGAGTGGGAGTCGGCAGGTTCCTATCAGGTGAATTGGAATGCAGGCGATGTTCCGGGTGGAGTATATTTTTATCGATTAACAGCAGGAACATTTTCAGAAACCAGGAAACTTGTGGTGCTAAAATAGATGAAACCGCTTCTGTCCAACAAGGTAAATTGTTTGATTCAGATGGCACCCCCTACTTTGAGTTATTCATAGAATGGCACGGATAACAAATCCGCTCCTGCGGGGGAGTTATTTTTGCACTTTCAATAATTTCTGTCTGTTTTTTAAGTGAATATATATATATCTAAACGCTTCATAGCTAACACATCTGCAGGAACAAGATAGTTTAAAAATCCGGATAAACTCCTATAACATTACTCGATGTAAAGCTCGGATCGCATATACTATCGGCGCATGTGCATCAGCTTAATGCAAAAAAGAAAAATTAAAGTGAATGGTATTCTTGATATTGCAGCAGTTCCGGTCATAAGCAGACCAGGTTTCAAATTCAAACCAGACGGTGATTGTTTTCAGCAAAATTTATTTCTAATACTCTACCAGTAAACTCTCACAAACGATTTGTGATAATACTTCGGCTGGGTGATTGTTATAACACAAGGTCATGCTGCCATCAAAGGGTTCAACTGACATTATTTCCAGGATAGTTCCCAGCTTTAAGTTCCGGCTATTTAAAAAATTTAAAAAATCAGTTGAGGAATAAGACAGAGCAATCATTTTCACTTTATCGCCACGTTTGCAATCGCTTAGCTTTGTTTGTGATACAAATATTATCTCTCCTTCTTTATCTGGTATAGGCGAGCCATGCGGATCAATTTTCGGAAAGCCCAACAGTTGATCCATTCTTTCAAATAAAACTGGCGATTGAATATGTTCCAGTTGCTCCGCAATATCGTGAACTTCTTCCCAGCCAAAACCCATCTTGGTAACCAGAAACATTTCTGTTAAGCGATGTTTTCGAATAACCGCTGCACTTTCCTTCATTCCTTTTTTTGTCAGGGAAATGGGTCTGTACTTCTCGTAGTTTACCAGTTCCCGGCTTTTTAAGTTTTTCACCATGCTGTTCACAGTAGGTAAACTCACATTAAGTAAGTTGCTTAATTCCGAAATACTCACTTCACCCTTCGGATTAGAAAGCAGATACAATGATTTTAAATAATTCTCTTCGGTTTGTGAATACATTGCTGTATTTTTATTTAATACAAAGATAAACAATTCGTCTTACAAATTTGTTAGAAGAATCTAAGTTGCTACTTTCAATAACAAAATTCATATAAATTTCTTTTTATAAATGGAATCGGAATCATTAAGCGAGGTACATTCCACAGTACGAACTGATAAAAAAGGCTGGAGAAAACTCTTAGCTTTTTTAGGACCGGCCTATTTAGTAAGCGTAGGCTATATGGATCCGGGGAATTGGGCTACCGATATTGCAGGAGGCTCCGAATTTGGATACAAATTAATCTGGGTGTTGCTGATGTCGAATCTGATTGCCGTGCTATTGCAGTCGTTAAGTGCACGCCTTGGAATTGTAAGAGGAATGGACCTGGCACAGGCATCGAAAAATGCGTATCCCAAATGGGCAAACATTCCTTTGTATATATTGGCCGAAATAGCGATTGCTGCATGTGATCTGGCTGAGATTGTCGGAATGGCAATAGGACTTAACCTGCTTTTCGGACTTCCGTTAATCTGGGGAATAAGCCTTACCGCGCTGGATACCATTTTATTACTTTTTCTTCTAAAAAAAGGAATGCGGACGATGGAAGTATTCATTGTTTCACTGGTGTTTATCATAGGATTTTCATTTTTAATCGAGATGCTTATTGTTTCGCCGGTTTACAGCGATGTTTTACAAGGTTTTCTACCTTCAAAATTAAGCGGCGATGCACTCTATATTGCCATTGGTATTATTGGGGCAACAGTTATGCCGCATAATCTCTATCTGCATTCCTCGCTGGTGCAAACCCGCAAGTTTGACCGATCGGCGGCTGGAATGAAGAATGCAATCAGGATGAACTTTTTCGATACAACCATTGCTTTAAACCTGGCTTTTTTTGTGAATGCGGCAATTTTAGTACTGGCAGCAGCCGCATTCTATGTAAATGGATACTTCCATGTTGCCGAAATACAGGATGCTTCGGTACTGCTCGAAAGTTTATTTGGTAAGACAGCTCCTACATTTTTCGCAATTGCTCTTATAGCTTCAGGTCAGAGTTCAACTATCACAGGTACATTGGCGGGACAAATCGTAATGGAAGGTCATTTGAACCTGAGGATACAACCCTGGCTGAGAAGATTGATAACCCGATTGTTAGCTATAATACCCGCTATAATTACAATTGTATATTTTGGAGATAGAGCTTTGGGAAGTTTATTAATTTTGAGCCAGGTTATACTAAGCCTACAACTGGGATTTGCTGTTATTCCACTTATTCATTTTAATTCCGACAAAAAATTAATGAAAGAATTCGCTATCAAAACATGGGTTAAGATTCTTGCCTGGTTAAGTGCAGCCATCATAGTTTATCTGAATATCCACCTGGTGATTGATGAAATATCGGGGTGGATTGCATCGGCAGGTGAAAATAAAATCCTTATTTATATCATTGTGATTCCGCTTACATTGGCCTGTCTTGCGCTTTTAGGATATATTTTTATACATCCGTTTATCAATTCGTCCGACAAAAAAAGGACGCAGTTACCTCACGGACAGGCAGTGGATTTTGCGCAGATTGAATCCATCTCATACAAACACATTGCTTTAGCGATTGATTTCTCCGGGCATGATCAACAAATAATTAAAAGTGCAATAAATCAGGGTGGCAAAATAGCTACCTATACTTTTATTCATGTTGTAGAAAGTGCTGCTGCGCGATATCTGGGTAAGAATACGATGGATTATGAAACGCAACTTGACTACGACAGCCTGGTTAAATATCAAAGTACTCTCAAAGATTTAGGTTATAATGTCGATATTCAAATTGGCTTTGGCAGTGCAGCAGCAGAAATAACAAAAATTATTTCGACTCTCGACATCGACCTCCTTGTGATGGGAGTTCACGGGCATAAAGGATTTAAAGATCTTATATTTGGTACAACCGTTGATTCTGTGCGGCACAAAATTAAAGTACCCTTACTCATCGTTAGCTAATAGAATTATGGTAAAATATTGTTTAATGGTTTTTATACTGGTATTCGTCGAGGCAGTTCATGCGCAATCATTACAGGATTCAACGAAATGGAGTTTCTCTGTTTTCCATCCCTGTCCAAAAACTCAAATGAGAAGTTTTGTGACAGACCGTCCAGATGCGACCGAAAGTCCGTATACTTTAGATGCCGGCCATTTTCAATTTGAAACAGATATTTTTAAAAAGGATATTTCTTCGGCGAATGGCATTAAAACTATTGTAAATTCAATCAATGGCTTTAATCTGAAATTTGGCTTAACCAATTCGCTGGATATTCAGTTTATTTCAGCATTCTTTGTGAATACAAGAGTAATAGACGAAAGCACTTCGGAAACCAAAACATTTTTCAATAATAATCAAATCAGGATAAAGCAAAATATCCGGGGAAATGATAAAGGCAAAACGGCTCTGGCGCTTCTGCCTTTTGTAAACATTCCCACACGAACGGACGAAAAACTTACCGGAGGATTGATAGTCCCTTTTTCTATTTCGTTTGCAAACGACTGGTCGTTAGGCACTCAGCTCGAAGTGGATATTGAAAGAAATCAGTCAGGCAACGGAGCTCATTTTAACCCACTTGTTTCAGCTACTGTATCGCATCCATTGATCCGAAATTTCGATATGTTTTTGGAGGGTGTAATTACAAGAGAAACCGAATTAAATCAAGATGAATACTTTATAGATTCAGGATTAGTTTACGAATTAGGAAAGAGGATCAATTTAGATACCGGCATTTATTATGGGATTAAAAACACTTCCTCAAGAGTTTATTTTATCGGTTTGTCATTCCGCTATTAAATCATAATGATATATACCCGCGACATATTAGCAGACATAGGTTACTATTGATAATTCAATTTACGAAATATCTAAAACGGGATTAAGACCCCCTCACTTGCAAATACATAAATCAAAAAAAGCCGATCCATTCCTGAACCGGCTTTTTGATATTGCTTTGATAAGCAGATCCATTATTCAATGCGCATTTTGTAGAACGAACGCCATACAAAAACGAGAGCAACAATTAAGAATGCCACACCAACATATGGAGCCACGGGACGGAAGGATGCCGAGATAGCAATTTCCATAGCCAGCAGTCCGAATAAAGTGGAGAATTTGATAACCGGGTTCATTGCTACAGAAGAAGTATCTTTGAACGGATCGCCAACGGTATCACCAACAATGGTAGCATCGTGAAGCGGAGTTCCTTTCATTTTTAAATCAACTTCAACCACTTTTTTGGCATTATCCCAACCACCACCGGCATTGGCCATAAAGATTGCCTGGAACAAACCAAAAATAGCAATGGAAATCAGGTAAGAAACAAAGAATGACGCAGCTGCAAATTGAATTGCTTTTGTGGCACCAGTAGCCTCATAACCCGAAATAAATGCAAATGCCAACGCAAAAGAGAATATGCCAATAAAGATGTTTAACATTCCTTTTTGTGCATACTGAGTACAAATTTTCACAACCTCTTTTGATTTTTCAACATCGGCCTTTTTAGGTGCATTTGGATCTAAATTGATATTCTTCTTGATGAATTCAACCGCACGATAAGCGCCAACAGTAACTGCCTGGGTGGAAGCTCCCGTGAACCAATAAATCACGGCTCCACCGCAAAGGAAGCCCAGAATTGTCCATGGGTTTAAGATATTTAAAATGGTTTCGGGTTCAACACCCAAAACATTTTTGATAACCAGTATCAGCGAGAAAATCATAGTGGTTGCACCAACAACGGCAGTACCAATTAATACCGGTTTAGCGGTAGCCTTAAATGTATTTCCGGCACCATCATTCGCTTCCAGATAGTGTTTCGATTTTTCAAAATCGGGTTTAAATCCAAATTCCTTTTCTATTTCCTCGGCAATATTTGGTTCATCTTCGATCAATGAAAGTTCATAAACCGATTGTGCATTATCGGTTACGGGACCATAACTGTCAACAGCAATGGTAACAGGACCCATTCCCAATAATCCGAAAGCAACCAAACCAAAGGCAAATATGGATGAATAAATCATAAAATGTTCGAGACCAAATGTACTTGCAATATAAGCAATAAACATGAGCACCACGAATACCATTCCCATCCAGAATGCACTGAAGTTGCCGCCAACAAAACCAGAAAGAATAGTAAGTGAAGCTCCACCTTCTCTACCTGAGTTTACAATTTCCTGCACATGAGCAGATTTAGGTGACGTAAATATTTTGGTGAATTCGGGGATAACAGCTCCGCCAATAGTTCCGCAGCTGATGATTACCGATAATACGATCCATATGTTTGGATCTACAGCCCCTATCATGGATGATGGTCCTACCATGAAATAACTTGCTACAAACGTTACCAGGATTGACATAATAGAGGTGATCCAAACAAGATTAGTGAGCGGTTTCTCAAAGTCAAGATCATCTTTATTACTATACACTGACTTACTGATAATATCATTAACATAAAATGATCCTATTGAAGTTATGATCATTAAAATACGCATGGCAAAAATCCAGGTGAGGAAAGCTGCCTGCCATTCAGGATTTGCTATAAAAGTACCTTCAGCAACGGAACCTACAGCTAAAACTATAAATGAGATAAGCGCAACACCTGTTACTCCATAAGTTTCAAAACCGTCGGCAGTTGGACCAACACTATCACCGGCATTGTCGCCGGTACAATCTGCAATCACGCCAGGGTTACGTGGGTCGTCTTCACCTATTTTGAAAACTACTTTCATCAGGTCAGAACCGATATCAGCAATTTTTGTAAAAATACCACCGGCAATACGTAAAGCAGCAGCACCAAGTGATTCACCAATCGCGAACCCGATGAAACATGCACCTGCCAAATGTCGGGGAATATAAAGCAGGATGATCAACATCATAATCAGCTCAACGCAAACAAGAACTACTCCGATGCTCATACCTGAATCGAGTGGTATTTTGAGAAGTTTAAGTGGTTTGCGCTCGAGCGATGCAAAAGCCATACGACTGTTTGCAAACGTGTTCATCCGGATACCAAACCAGGCAACACTATAAGAACCAAGAATACCGATAACTGCCCAAAGAAGAATCAAAGCAACGCCACCAACACCGGCATCCTGTAGAAATCCATAGTAAAAAGCAACACAAGAGGCAATAAATGCAAAAAGTATCATCAGGAATTTTCCCTGTTGAATAAGGTAAGTTTTACAGGTTTCGAAAATTACAGCTGAAACATCCAGCATACTCTTGTGAGCGCGTAAATTTTTCACTTTAAAAAACTGGTACAATCCGAAACCCAATCCGGCAAAGCAAACCAGGAAACCGAGCAGCAAAAGGTGATTCTGATCAGCGTTTAGTTCTGGAATTTTAAGGTCGGCCTCACTGGCTAACACGGGAAAAGCCGCCAATACAAAGGCAAGCAGTGCGATAACTCTCTTCATAAACATGGATTATTGGTTAGTTAAACTATAAATTCTGGTGTGTCAAATGTAGGAAAGATTACATTTAAAGCCTAAAAAAGTTGAAATGTATTGATAAAAGTAATTTTTAATCGGTAATAAATATTTCAGGGATTCTGATCTATTCATAAAATTCGTGTTCCTGTTTTCCTATTTCCTTATTACTTTATTTCCTGATTTCCATTTTCTTGTTTCCTAATCCCTTTACTATTTAGAGGCCACAACAAACAAATCGAAACAATTTTCGGTGGTATCTTTCAGGAAAAAATCGGAAAGCGAAACCTTGTTTACAATCTCGGTGTTACCTTCCAGCAATCTACGGCGGTTTAACCGGTTCATAATATCATAGGGTATTTGCAGCAACTTACGGGGAAGCTTGTATTGCAGTTTTAAAATGTCAAACCTGGTAATGCGCTGAACCGAAACTTTATTTCTTTCGTGATAATCCATCACAACCGGGCTTCCAAAAACGCCTTTCACCTCCACTTTTTTAAAATCCTTTGCTACAACGGCAGCCAGTTCATCACCGGTATATTCGCGGATATGCCAGGGGTTACGGGTCAGCGACATAGGGCGGTTAGGAGTTGTAAGCATCATAATGCCGCCTGGCTTTAGCACACGATGTATTTCCTTAATAAAGGTTATATCATCCTGAATGTGCTCAATAACCTGAAAAGTAAGGGCAAAATCAAATGTATTATCAGCAATTCCGGCTAAAGATGGCAATAATTGCTTTCGAAATTCCACATTGGCATGGCCCGAAATATCGGTATCAAATTTATCAACAGCCATGTAGTGTTCAGCAAGCGGCGCAAGCATCTGAATACCATATCCCTCGCCACTTCCTAATTCAATGATATTGCCTTTTACCAGTTCAGACGCTGCCTTGTAGGCATAAAGGCATCGGTTATAAATTACCTGTTCAGATGGATCGTGCCCGGAACTGCGTTCGGCTGTCTGCATTTAGTACAATTAAAAATGAAGATGCAAAGGTAATGGAAATGCCGAAATCAAAGCCTTACAAATCCATCGGAAAAATATAACATTAATTATGTACTTTTGTATTAATAATGAATCCTGAAAACATAAGAACCAAATCTCATGCATACTTTCCGAATCCTACTAACTCAGGAGCCTGAAGGCGGATATACCGCAAATATTCCCTCATTACCAGGCTGTATTACATATGGAGATAATATTGATCATGCTATTGAAATGGCCAAAGAGGCTATTGAGGGGTATCTGATAGTTTTAAAAGAGCAGGGTGATGAAATCCCTGATGACAGCAATACATTGGAATATTCGTTAATTCTAGCATAATGAACAATGAGTAATTTACCCTCATTAACTCCAAAGGAACTTATCAGGATTCTTGAGTGAAAAGGAATTGTCTTAAAACATATACATGGAAGCCAGGATAAGGATTCTACTATCTCTTTTTCAGGTAATTTGAGAATAGGAAAAAGATCATACTTTTTGTTCGTATTTAATTAATCTTTATCTTTGTAATTCAATTTCAATGAATGACTAATTACATACACACTTCTGCAAATAATTGGTGGCGCCGATGGCTAATGCACATTGTAGCGTAATCCCGGGTATATAAAGAAATAGTATAAAATACTCAACTGAAGGGCACATCGTTACGATGTGCCTTTTTCGTTTTCAATCCATTCATTTTCTAACTCAATCCATACTTTTATGCAAAACAACAAGCGTAACATCGTGCTTTTACCCGAAGAAATGCCAACCAAATGGTATAATATTGCTGCTGATCTTGGTGGCAAAATGCTGCCGCCGCTGCATCCGGGTACACTTAAACCTATTGATGGCGCTGCAATGAGCGCAATTTTTCCTGAAGAACTCATACGCCAGGAAATGTCGGCCGAACGATTTATCAGCATTCCCGATGAAGTTCGTGAGCTATACAGTATGTTCAGGCCATCACCTCTTTACAGAGCCACTAATCTGGAAAAATTGCTGGGAACTCCTGCAAAGATTTATTACAAATACGAAGGAATAAGTCCGGCCGGATCGCACAAAACAAATACCGCCATTCCGCAAGCTTATTACAACAAGATGGAAGGCATCAAAAAAATTACAACCGAAACTGGTGCCGGACAATGGGGAAGTGCTCTGGCATTCGCCTGCAATCATTTTGGTATTGATTTACAGATCTTTATGGTAAAAGTGAGTTTCGACCAGAAACCTTACCGCAAAATGCTGATGAACCTTTGGAATGCAAGGGTTGAAGCATCGCCAAGCATGACAACGCAAGCCGGGCGCGACATACTTGCTAAGTTTCCCGATAGTCCCGGAAGCCTGGGAATAGCCATCAGCGAAGCTATGGAATTAGCCGTAGCCGATCCGGGAACAAAATATTCCCTCGGAAGTGTTTTAAACCATGTGCTGCTGCATCAAACTATTATTGGTCTGGAGGCCGAGAAACAATTTGAAAAAGCAGGTGATTATCCTGATATCGTTATCGGATGTTTAGGCGGAGGATCAAATTTTGCAGGGATTTCGTTCCCATTTATACGGCATAATCTGGATGGCAAAAAGAAAACCAGGTTTATTTCTGTTGAACCTGCCTCCTGTCCGAAACTTACAAAAGGAAAATTCAGGTACGATTTTGGCGATGTGGCAGGTATGACTCCACTCCTACCCATGCATACACTGGGCCATGAATTTATTCCGCCCGGAATTCATGCCGGCGGATTACGCTACCATGGCGCAGCTCCGCTGGTAAGTGCACTGGTTAACGAGGGAATTGTTGAGCCGCTGGCTATTCATCAGATGGAATGTTTTGAAGCTGGTATAAAATTTGCACAAACTGAAGGTATTCTTGCAGCACCTGAAACCACTCACGCTATAGCTGCCACCATCAGGGAAGCGCTGAAAGCAAAAGCTGAAAATACGACCAAAACTATTCTTTTCAACCTGAGTGGACATGGCTATTTCGACATGTATGCTTACCAGCAATACTTCGATAATAAGCTTTCCGATTATGTTTTTGATGAAACCATACTTGGTAATATTGAAGGGCAAACGCATCCGATTGAATTGGCTTTTAAATAAAATCAATTTCTTATGAATTGAAAAACGCACCCTGTAAATCATAGGGTGCGCTTTTTTATTTATATAAAACTTAGTATTGCAGGTGCAGATTTACATGCTGGTGCAAATTTGCATGCTGGTGCAGATTTGTAATCTGCACCCAGAGAGTTTGGGATTTGTAATCCCGAAAAATTGAAAGTTAATCCTTCAATACTTTATTCACCAAATCTGCTGCTTCCTGCAAGGTAGTAGCCGAAAATACTGCAAGTCCTGAATTATTGATAAGGTCTTTGGCTTCTTTGGCATTTGTTCCCTGAAGCCTGACAATAATCGGAATAGGAATATTACCTATGTTCTTGTATGCATCAACAATACCCTGGGCAACTCGGTCGCAACGCACAATGCCCCCGAAAATATTAACAAGTATTGCTCTTACCGAAGGATCTTTAAGGATGATACGGAAAGCGCGTTCAACACGTTCAGCATTGGCTGTGCCACCTACATCAAGGAAGTTGGCAGGTTCGCCACCGCTTTGTTTAATAATATCCATGGTAGCCATTGCCAGTCCGGCGCCATTCACCATACAGCCAACGTTTCCGTTCAGCTTCACATAATTGAGGTTGTACTTACCCGCTTCCACTTCCGATGGATCTTCCTCGAATATATCGCGCATGGCGGCATAATCGGGATGGCGATACAATGCATTGTCATCCAGACGCATTTTGCAGTCAACTGCAAGGATTTTATCATCTGTGGTTTTAAGAACAGGATTAATTTCGAGCATGGAACAATCGGCGCCCATGTAAGCATCATAAAGACCCTTTACAAATTTCACCATGTTTTTATGCGCTTCGCCCGATAGTTTAAGGTTGAAAGCCACATTGCGGCACTGGAATGCCTGAAGTCCAACTTTACGGTCTATAATCTCAACAAAAATCTTTTCAGGAGTGTGTTCGGCAACTTCTTCAATATCCATACCTCCTTCGGTAGAATACATGATCATTACTTTCCCTTCCTGCCGGTTTAGTAACATGCTCAGGTATAGCTCCTTCGTTTCGGAATTTCCCGGATAATACACATCTTCCTGAATCAGGACCTTACGTACAAGTTTTCCCTCGGCACTTGTTTGAGGAGTAATAAGATGCATTCCTAAAATATTGGTGGCTTTTTCGCGTGCATCATCGAGGGATTTAGCCAGTTTTACACCACCGCCTTTTCCGCGGCCACCTGCATGTATCTGCGCTTTTACCACGCAATACTGTGATCCGCTGAGTTTCTGAATTTCTTTTGCGGCATTAACTGCCTGCTCCACAGTTTCGGCCATAATTCCCTTAGGAACCGGTACTCCGAAACTGCTTAAAATCTGCTTAGCCTGATACTCATGAAGATTCATTATAAATAGTTTTAATTTTATGTAGTGATAATTCTTTTTACTGCATCAAACATGCTTTAACCAAAACATTGATTCGAATCAATAATTGGCATAAAGTATTGATTTAATATCATTTATGGTAAATGTACGTAAAATAAGCCAGGCTTTTTAAACATTTGTACCACGCTGCTAAAATAAATATTTTTATTCGATTAAAATTATAAAAGGCAACCTATATCTTTGCATTTAAATTTCATATTTAGTGCGCAACTGTTTTATACTCTTAATTGTACTCTTTTTCGGCTTAACTACTTTTGCTGATAAGAATCCTGACCCGCGTTTGAACCGGAAATCAGTGCCAGCTTTTAAAATAAGCAATTCACCGAAGATCAGCGAAATGGCTGATGATACAATCTGGCAAAATATTCCTGCTATTGAAGATTTCAGGCAGTACCTTCCGGTATATGGCGCATCTCCATCGTTTCGCACGGAAATAAAAATTGCCTACGATGATTACGCCATTTATGTGCTTGCCAAAATGTATGACCCGCATCCCGACAGTATTCTGCGTCAATTAGGTTTGCGTGACGAGGAATACCTGAATGCAGATATGCTGAGCATCGAGCTTGATACTTACAACAATCAGATGGATGCCTATTCGTTTACAGTAACAGCCTCTGGCGTGCAGATGGACTCGCGCAAATCGGATGAAACCTATGATGGTGTGTGGGATAGCAAAGCACTGATTACCAGCGATGGATGGATAGCCGAACTAAAAATACCATATTCAGCTTTACGGTTTGCTAAAAACCATTCACAGGTATGGGGAATGCAGATTTCGCGTAATTTGCGGCGATACCGAGAAACAGATCAGTGGGCGCTCGAACTTCCGGAAGCAAAAAACAAGTTGCCATACTGGGGTACACTTATCGGAATTGAAAATATTGAGCCTCCGGTTCGCCTATCGGCAACGCCATATTTTATGCTACAGGCTGAGCATTATGCCAACCCACTTTCGACAAAAGATATTTCCACATCGGTAGGCGGCGGAATGGATCTTAAATACGGGATTAATGAAAGTTTTACGCTTGATATGTCGTTACTTCCCGATTTCAGTCAGGTGCAATCGGATAACAAAATAAAGAACCTTACTGCTTTTGAAACCGTTTATGAGGAACAAAGGCCATTTTTCAGGGAAGCTGCTGATCTGTTTATGAAGGGTGGTATTTTTTATTCCCGCAGGATCGGAAAAATACCAGCTTTGTTTTACAGCGCAGAAAACCAACTTACCGATGGCGAACAACTTAAGAAAAATCCTGTCCAGCAACGATTGTTGAACGCCACCAAAATATCGGGCCGTAATAAAAAAGGACTTGCCATAGGCCTTTTAAACGCAATTACTGCCAACACTTACGCCATTGCTGAGGATGGCGCTGGAAATAAAAGGGAAATCCTGACTGATCCTCTTACAAATTATAACCTGTTGGTTTTTGACCAGGCACTTAAGAACAATTCGGATTTTTATATCACAAATACCAATGTAATCCGCAACAGCAGCCACCGGGATGCCAATGTAACCGCATCAGGGCTTACACTGAATGACAAATCAAATTCATACCGGCTTAACCTTTCGGGAGGAGTTAGCCAGATTTTCGCACCTTCAACAACTACGGAAACCAAGCCTGTTAATTCTAACGGGTTTAAATATGGAATATCGGCACTGAAAACCAATGGTAATTTTCTTTGGTCGGTAAGCCGGTCATCTATGGACAATAAATTCGATGCCAACGATATGGGTCTGACAGCCTATAATAATTACAACAACAATGTCGGAAGTGTTAGCTACAATATATACAAGCCTTTCTGGAAATTGCGCGACATGTCGAACACGCTGACCATTTCAAATCAGAATAATTTTACAACCCATAAACCTGAAACGGCAAAAGTGAATTACAATACTGTTATGAATACGATGAACTACTTGTCGATATGGGCGGAAACAGGGCATACCTTCGCCGAAACCTATGATTACTACGAGCCTCGCACATCGGGAATGTTCTATATGTTACCGAAAGAAACATGGGGAAGGCTAGGATTTTCATCCGATTACAGGAAGCGATTGGCCTTTGACGGCACTATAAGCGGATATATTTCTTCATGGAATGATTCGAAAGGTTTCTATGCTGAACTTTCCCCGATTGTCAGGCTAAATGATCACTTCACATTGAGGTTGTCGTTGCATTATGAAAAAAATATTAACGATTACGGATTTGCAGGTAAGGAACAGGAGAAAGTAATCTTTGGCAAAAGAGAAATCAGTACTGTTGTAAATTCATTGAGCAGCAAGTACCTGTTTAAAAATAACCTCTCGCTGAGCTTTGTTGCACGTCATTATTATTCGCAGGGTGAATACGGCAGTTTTTATACTTTGCTCAACAATGGATATCTGGATGCAAATCCAAATTATAAACAGAATCATGATTTCAGTTTTAACACTTTTAATATCGATATGGTTTTCTCCTGGATATTCGCACCGGGAAGCAGCCTGAATATTGTTTGGAAAAATGAGATAACAAGTGAAAAAGACATTGCAACAGCTAATTATTTCAACAGCCTGGATAACACGCTTCGTGAACCACAGCTCAACAACATTTCACTAAAAGTGCTTTACTATATTGATTACCAGAGGCTGAGAAATAAGGAAGGGTAAGAGAAGTCTCAAGTTCAAAGTTCAAAATTTCTGGTTCAAAGTTCAAATACCTGCGTTGTCCAATGCTTCGCGTTCAAGAGCTTCAATGTTTCAGAGTTTCAGCACCCTGAGTGTAGTCGGAGAGTAGGATTTCAATTTTTCAAAGTTTTAATTTTCAGTAGTTTGACCATAGTATGACAATTGATGACTATTGTATAACTACTTTATGACCATTGTATAACTACTTTATGACCATTGAATGACAATTGTATGACAACTTTATGACAATTGAATGACGACCGTATGACTATTGAATGACAACCGTATGACTATTGTTTGACTATCGTCTTCGCTTTTTAACCATCAACTTCCACTTAGTGTTTATTTTACATAAATCGTACCTTTGGAGCCATAAACAGAAATATGATATCAGGTAAGAACATTCATAAATCGTACGGACCGCTCGAAGTACTTAAGGGCATTGATCTGGAGATAAGCAAAGGCGAAATTGTATCCATTGTTGGCGCTTCGGGTGCCGGAAAAACTACATTACTGCAGATTATTGGCACTCTCGACAAGCCCTCCTCAGGATCTATTTTATTTGACAACCAGGATGTTGCAACAATGAGTGATAAAAAGCTGGCTTCGTTCCGAAATAGAAATATAGGTTTCGTTTTCCAGTTCCACCATCTTTTGCCTGAGTTTACGGCTCTCGAAAATCTTTATATTCCAGCATTTATAGCAGGTTTTTCGCAAAAAGAAGCAAACCTGAGGGCTCTTGAACTACTTGATTTCCTGCACTTAACTAACCGGGCCGGGCACAAGCCTTCGGCCCTTTCGGGTGGCGAACAGCAAAGGGTTGCCGTGGCCAGGGCACTGATGAATCATCCAACGGTTATACTTGCCGACGAACCTTCGGGAAACCTGGATTCGGCCAATGCCAAAGAACTGCACAAATTGTTTTTCACACTGCGGGAAGAATTCAATCAAACATTTGTGATAGTTACACATAATCAGGAACTGGCCGATATGAGCGACCGTAAACTGATGATGGTTGATGGACGGATTTTATAAAAACAGCTTGCAAAGACTTATCATAACTGCAACATTTTCAATCATAAAAAAGTATAATGCGCTTGTATTTAGCCAATAAATATAAAAATCAACCGTTATTACCTTTCAGCAAAAGCACCAAATCTTTATACTCAATGAAGAAACGAATTTCCCGTAATGGTATAAAAATATACTTATTTATTATTCTTTTCGGAATCCTGTTTTCACCATCCTTTAGCAGTTCCTGCCAGGCCCAGGCTAAAGTTAACGCTTCCGATTATGCCTTGCTTATTCAGCAGGCCGACCAGGCTCTGGCTGCAAAAGATTACGCAAATGCAATACTCCTTTACGAAAAAGCCAGTCGGACCAAGCCTGAGCTAACTTATGCACCGGGCAAAATGGCCGAAATAAGCGCAGCACTTGAAAAAGATCCAAATAAAAGAGCCGAGATTTTCGAAGATATAATGCTGAAAGCGGAAACTTTGTACAAGCAAAAAAACTATCCTGAGGCCAAAATAGAGTTTCACAAAGCCATTTTAATTGATCCCGCATTACAGTTTCCCAAAGATAGACTGGTTAAGATAAGCGCCGTTTATACTGATCCGGATGACCTTGCTTATTTTAACGATGCAGTTGCAAACGGAGATAAGGCGCTTGCTGCCAACGAGTTCGACAAAGCAATCCTGTCGTACGAAAATGCGCTTACAGTAAAGCCGGAAGCCAAGGTCGTGAAGGATAAAATTACAAATACCAGGAAACTACAGGCAGATTTCAAATCACGGTCGGAGCAATCGGCAAAAAGTATAGCTGCGGCTGATAAACTTCTGCAAAATGGGAAACGT
Source organism: Bacteroidales bacterium (assembly GCA_038237165.1). Taxonomy (GTDB): domain Bacteria; phylum Bacteroidota; class Bacteroidia; order Bacteroidales; family UBA4417; genus UBA4417. Next base: position 28,774 of record JBBRYZ010000005.1, read on the forward strand.
ACTGAAGCCAGGGCCGAATACCAGAAAGCAATTGACCTTAAACCCGCTAATCCGTATGCCAGTCAAAAAATACAGGAAATTGACAATTATGCCAATACTAAAAAAACTCTCCAGGACAGTTATGATAAATCTATTGAACAAGCTGATCAGTTTTATATTAGCCGTGATTTTGCAAGTGCCAAACTGAAATACCAGGAAGCGCTGAAAGCCATGCCTGATGCGCGGTATCCAAAAGACATGCTTGAAAAAACAAAATCAGGCGAATCAGCCATGCAATCGGATCAGCAAAAATACGATGCCGCCTTGGTTAGCGCCGAAAATCTGTTGAAATCATCTGATTATGATGCCGCTTTAGCAGGATTTAAATCCGCTTCAACCATTAAGCCTGCTGAAATTTATCCCAAAACAAAAATTACTGAAATTGAAAAACTGATTGCGGAAAATTCATCGCGAAAAGAAAAATTTGATGTTGCCATAAAGAATGGAGATAAGTCCCTGGATGATAAAAAATATGATGAAGCGCTGAATTTTTACCAAAACGCACTTTCACTTCTGCCAGGCGAAAAATACCCGTCACAAAAGATAACTGAAATCACAGCTATAACCGCCCAGCAAAATACTTTGGATGAAAATTATAAGAAATCCATCACTGAGGCGGACAAACAATTTACCCTGGGAAAATTCGCGGAAGCGATTACTGCATATAACCAGGCTCTTGGATACAAACCAAATGAAACCTATCCGCAGCAGAAGCTTACTGAAGCGCAGAACCAACTGGATGCTTTTAAAAACAAGGAAAACAGCTATGCATCAGCCATTATTAATGGCGACAAACTTTTATCGGTATCAAAATATACCGAAGCTTTGGATGCATATAAACAAGCCCTTTTCTTCAAACCTGCTGAGAAATATCCTAAGGATAAATCTGACGAGATTATTAAAATACTGGCAAAACAAAAATCTGATTCTGACACCTATGCACTCTCGCTCACTAACGGAGAAAAAGCACTGGCATCGGGAAACTACACCCAGGCGCTGACTTCATTCCGGGAGGCATCAGGAATTAAACCGACTGAACAATATCCAAAAGATAAAATATCCGAAATAAATAGTGCCATTGTTGCAACGCAAAAAACGGATGAGCAATACACAACCGCTATAAATACCGGTGACCAGTTGTTAGCAGGCAAGGAATACGACCGTGCAAAAGCTGCCTATTCCGAAGCAGCTGATTTAAAGAAAAATGAGAAATATCCGCAGGATCAGATCACTAAAATCAATAAAATACTTGGGGATTTACGTTCGGTTGAGGATAATTATTCCCAGGCTGTTGCCGAGGGTGATAAATATTTCACGACTCAAAAATATACAGAGGCCATCACACCCTATAAAAAAGCATCCTTACTAAAACCAACAGAAACTTATCCAATAGCACAGCTTGAAAAAATCAACGTACTGCTGGGTGAACAGAAAAAGCTGGAAGCTGATTATAACACAAGCATCACATCCGCTGATAAACTTTTTACTGCAAAAAAATATGACGAGGCAATTGTCGCATACCGGCAGTCATTGATATTGAAGCCTTCGGAAAAATATCCCGTCGATAAGATTGCTGAAACCGAAAAGTTTTTGAATGAGCAGAAATCCATACAGGAATCGTATGACAAAACCGTTGCCGAAGGTGATAAGTTATTAACAAACAAGGATTATCTGAACGCATTGACTTTTTTCAGAAGTGCATCATCGGTTAAGCCCGGCGAAACATATCCTAAACAAAAGATGACCGAAATCCAGACTATTCTCGATAAGGACAAAGCAGAAGGTCAGCGTTACCAGGAAGCAATTGCACAGGCCGATAAATCATTCTCAGACAAGAAATACAGCGAGGCGCTTGCACAATACCAAAATGCTTCCAAAATAAAACCATCTGAAAAATATCCACAGGATCAGGTTGTTAAAATCAACCAGCTTATTGCTGATCAGCAAAAACTGGATTTAGAGTATCAGAAGCTGATTACAGATGCTGATGCTCAATTGAAACTGGCTAAATATAAGGAAGCCAGTAGCTTATTTGCTGATGCAGGCAAGCTCAAACCAGCTGAAAAGCTACCAAAAGATAAAATAGCTGAAATTAATGGGATTCTCTCCAATATTCATCAATCGGATCAGAATTACCAAAAAGCAATCGCCGAAGGAGAAGCATTTTTTGCTGAGAAAAAGTATCCCGAAGCCATTACATCATATTCCAACGCTGCCACTATAAAAGCAGCGGAAAGCTATCCAAAATCGCAAATAGCTAAAATAAATTCACTTGTTACAGAGCAAAAGAAACTGGACGACAATTTCCTTGTTTCGCTGGCATCAGCCGACAAGTTTTTTGAAACTAAAAAATATGAGGAAGCCATTATCGATTACCGTAAAGCATTGGCATTAAAACCAACCGAAAAATACCCGTCCGAAAAGATCGCGGAAGCTGAAAAACAACTTGCCGATCTGAAAACCAGGCAGGAAAACTATGATAAAGCAATTGCCGACGGTGATAAAAAACTGCTGACTAAGGATTACGAAAATGCTCTTCTGGCCTTTAAAAATGCTTTTACAGCAAAGCCTTCAGAGTTGTATCCAGCTCAAAAAGTAGCTGAAATACAGTCGATACTGGATAAAATTAAGAGTGAGAATGAACGTTATAACACAACTATTGCTTTGGCAGATAAATTTTATACAGCCGCAAAATACCGCGAAGCTCTTGAACCTTACGAAACGGCGGGTACCATCAAACCAACAGAAAAATATCCACAGGAACAAATCGCGCTTATCAATCAAAAATTAGCAGGCCAGAAAAAAACAGATGAAGATTATCAGCAACTTATAACTGAAGCAGGCGCCTGGTTTACTTCCGGGAAATATGATGAAGCACGCATTTCGTACACCAATGCAGCTTTACTGAAACCTGCCGAAAAACTTCCAAAGGATAAAATTGCGGAAATTGATGGGATGCTTGCTTCAATGAAACTGAGAGACGGAAACTATACAAAAGCAATTAATTCGGCTACTGAAAAGTATGCTTCCAAAAATTTTAACGGGGCATTAAAATCATACGAAGAGGCATTGCTTATCAAACCTACTGAAAAGTATCCACAGGAAAGAATTACAGCTATCAAGGCTGAAATTAAAACAAAAGATGACAACTACGCCAAAGCCATCGCTCTTGGCGACAGTAAAATTGCATCCAAAAATTTAATGGAAGCTTTAAATGCCTACCAGTCTGCGCTCGAAATAAAGCCTGATGAAGAATATCCGAAAGCGAAGATTGCCGGGATAAATTCAGCTTTGACGGCACAGAAAGAAGATCTCGAAAAAATGTATAGTTCATATATTTCGGAGGGAGACCAGTTGGCAGGGGCTAAAGACTATGCCGGCGCAAAAACTGCATTTACTAAAGCCACAGGCATAAAACCGACCGAAACCTATCCCAAACAGCGGTTAACCGAAATTACTAAAATTGTTGAAGAAATTGAACTTGCCCGTAGAGCGGAATATAACAAGGCGCTTGGCGAAGCTGACAAATTGTATAACTCTAAAATTTTCGACCTGGCAATTGATGCATATGAAACAGCATTACTCATCAATCCGGGAGATTCTTATCCGGCACAGCAGATCAGCAAAATAAGGATGTATATGGCGGATCATGCCATTAAAGACCTGTATTCGCAACCATTGCTGATTAGCGAAGGAAATGAAAAGAAATTTGATTTCCCGGCCATTGAACTCCGGCAGCGCAAAAATGATTATATCCTTCTGAAAGCCCGATCAACCGGTAAATCTGTACCGAAAGTTTACCTCAATTACGGTAAAGACGGTCAGAAAAACGGAGGAATAGTACTTCGCAGCATTGATAAAACCAGCATTAACGATTACCTCATCCGCATTAGCGTGCAGGATAAATGGTATCGCGAAGATAATAACTGGATCAGTCTTTTTGTCGAAACCGGTGATATTGAAATTACCAGAGTTCAGATTGCTGCCGGTGATGAGTAGTTTTCACAGATATGATGTAAGTTGCGTTGGTAGAGCCACAGATTGAAGTACAACCGTTATAGATTTCTAAAGAAAAATTGGCAATTCTCAGTTGAAAACCTAAAATTAATTAGTCAATTCTTAATTTCTGTCGTCATGATTTCTGGTTCAATATTACATGCATTGTTCGGGAACTCGCTTCGCTAAATTTGATATTTCTAGATTTCTTAGAATATTTTGTCAAAAAAAACAGAGGAATTATGATGATTAGGCACTGACAATTTTATTTAGATTATCTTGTATATTTGTAATCAAAAATCGATTTGTGTTATCCGAAGAAAATATCTTCAAATCTTGTGGCACAACGTCACTACGCAAGGATATTGATCAATAAACAAACACAGAAGACAGGGAATCATACGATGTTCTATTGGTGGATATCGTGAATAATCTGCGATCACTATAATTTATTATTAAAATTAATCAAATCCGCATACTCCATGAAGAATCTAATTTTACAGAAACGGTTTACAACGAACTATCTGTTTGTTTTAATTGGAATTATATTTTTACTATCCTTCAGCAATCCTTGTTCCGCGCAGCAGAAAACCACCGCTGAAACTTATAAAACTTATATTAAACAGGCTGACATGGCACTTGAAGCATTGGATTACAAAAAAGCGCTGGAACTTTACGAAAAAGCAAATCAAGCTAAGCCTGAGTATAATTATCCTACTTTTAAGATCAATGAAATCAAAAAAATACTTGAAGGTACTGATCCAAAGACCCAGACTTCTTCCCAAACTATGAGCGGCAATGCCAGCTATAAGTCATTGCTGGCAAAGGCTGACTATGAATATAATAACAAAGATTTTGGCACAGCATTACTTCATTATGATAAAGCTACTAAGACAAGACCTGAATATTCGTATGCGTATGATAAAATGGATGAAATAAACAACATACTTATTGCATCACCTGAAACCAAGACCAAAATATTTGAAAATACAATACACAATGCTGAAAGTTTATATGAACAAAAAAACTACCAGCAGGCAAAATCCGAATACGAAAAAGCTGCATTAATTGACACTTCTGCCCAATTACCAAAAGAGAAGTTGCAACAAATAAGCTCCGTGTACACTGACCCTGAAGATATGAGTAATTTTAAGCTTGCTGTTGCCAATGGCGACAAAGCGCTTGCCTCATCTGATTATGACCATGCTGTTATGTTTTATGAAGCTGCGCGCCAAATGCATCCCAAAGCGAAATTTGTAAATGAAAAAATTACTGATACAAAACAGCAACAAATTGCTTATAAGACAAAAACCGCGCAACCGATAACGCCAGTTACTTCGGCTGATAAAGTACCTCAAACCGACATACCTGCAAAAACGATAATTCCGCAAGAAATACCTGTAGCTGCCAAAGCCGCTGAAACACAGAAGCAACCGGAACAGTTAAAATATGATACCACTCTGGCATCTGCCGAAAAAGCATTGAAATCGGGTGATTACGAAACAGCTTTGGCTGGATTTAAATCTGCTTCAGCGCTTAAGCCCGCCGAAAACTATTCGCAACTTAAAATCACAGAGATTGAAAAAGTACAGGCTGAAAAAACTTTACGGAAGGAATCGGATGAAAAATATGCTGCCGCCATTGCCAGCGGGGATAAATTTTTATCCGAATCGAAATATACTGAAGCCTTGGGCGCCTATAAACAAGCTCTGACGATGAAACCGGATGAAACCTACACTGCGCTTAAAACTTCAGAGATCAATACACTACTTGCAAAACAGAAATCAGATTCCGACAGTTATTCTCTTGCAATAAGGAATGGAGAAAAAGCTTCGGCAGCAGGGAATTATAGTGTTGCCTTAACATCATTCATTAACGCGGAAAAAATAAAACCCACAGAAACATATCCTAAGCAACAGATAATTGAAATAAAAGCACAGATAGCAGCGCAACAGGAAAAAGAGGAAAAATATACCAGGGCTGTAAGCTCCGGTGACCAATTGTTTGCAAACAAGGAATACAGAGGCGCATTAGCCGCATATACCGACGCCGCTAAATTAAAAAAGAATGAAAAATATCCACTGGATCAAATTGCCAAAATCAACAAAATTATTTCCGATTCGCGCTCGGTTGATGACAGCTATACTATAGCAATTACAGAAGGCGACAAATTAGTAGGGCTGAAAGAATATACCGACGCAATTTCAGCTTTCGATAAAGCTGCAGTTCTAAAACCGGCCGAAGCCTATCCCACTCAGCGGATTGCTGAAATCCATAAAATTGTAGAGGAAATGAAACTGGCGCATTCAGCCGAGTATAATAAAGCAATTGAAGTTGCTGACAAGCTGTACACTGCAAAAATCTACGATCAGGCTATAGAAGCGTATGAAACTGCTGTTAAAATCAATCCGGGTGATACCTATTCTGAACTGCAAATCAGTAAAATCAGGAAGTACATGTCGGATCACGCTATTCTGGATCTGAATTCGCAAGCACTAACAATCAGCAAAGGAACTGAAAAGAAATTCACTTTTTCAGCCATTGATCCAAGCCTGCGTAAAAATAACTATATCCTTATCAAAGCCCGGTCAACCAGCAATATCGTTCCAAAAGTTTACCTAAGTTATGGTAAAGACAACAGTAAAAATGGCGGTATTGTACTTCGCAGTATTGATAAATCTACGCTTAGCGATTTATTGATCAGCATCAGCGGACAGGATAAATGGTTTCGTGAGGAAAACAACTGGTTGAGCATATCGGTTGAAACTGGTGAAATAGAAGTAACTAGGGTTCAGATTGCCGCCGGAGAGTAGGTTTGTTTTGGTTGAGACTTTATGGTATTAGGGGAATTAGATACTGAGAGACTAAGTGACTGAGAGACTGAGTGACTAAGGGACTGAGAGACTGAGAGACTAAGGGACTGAGAGACTATGGGAATGAGAGAATGAGAGAATGAGTGACTAAGGGACTGAGAGACTAAGGGACTGAGAGACTAAGGGACTAAGGGAATGAGAGAATGAGAGAATGAGTGACTAAGGGACTGAGAGACTAAGGGACTAAGGGAATGAGAGAATGAGAGAATGATAGATTGAGAGATGTTTTGGCAAAATGTAATCGACAAGATTTTAAGTTGTTATACGTTAAATCACGTCAAGCATTTCAAACTATTCAAAATGTCAAATCAAAGCCGAAGCGTCAAACCCTTTAAACATTTCAAACCCGTCAAACCCTTCAAACATTTCAAACCCTTGTTTTACCATCGTTTTACCATCGTTTCCCCACCAAATCTCCTAAAACATCCCTCCTATCCAAATCATCAAAAAGAATTCTTTTTATTCATCATAATTTTCAGATATTTGCCCTTCGTAAAATTCGATTGACAGATGGTGAATTTAACAGAGTATTTCAGCGTATTCAGGAATGAAATTGTCGGGAACGACCTGGAATACACAACTCCTTTTGGAATACAGAAAATGATATATGCCGACTGGGTTGCCAGTGGCAGGCTTTACAGACCAATCGAGAAGAGAATATCGGAAGTAATTGGCCCCTGGGTTGCCAATACGCATACCGAAACCTGCGAAAGCGGTCAGCTGATGACCAAAGCGTATCATCAGGCGCAGCATATCATTAAGAAACATGTAAATGCCGGTCCGGGCGATGTGCTGATCACTTCCGGATTTGGAATGACGGGCGTACTGGTAAAATTTCAGCGCATGCTCAACCTGAAAGTTCCCGATAAAAATATTTACGGCGAGTTTATTTACAATGGAAAGAAACCAGTGGTATTTATCACGCATATGGAACATCATTCCAACCACACTTCCTGGTACCACACCATTGCTGATGTTGAAGTTATTCCTCCGGGCAAAGATTTGATTGTTGATCCTGAAAACCTACGGCAACTTCTCAAAAAATTTGAAGACAGACCATTGAAAATCGGTTCCTTTACTGCCTGTTCCAATGTTACCGGAATTGAAACTCCAATCACTGAGCTTGCCCGTATCATGCACGAGGCAGGTGGATATTGCTTTGCAGATTATGCAGCATCAGCCCCTTATGCAGATATTAACATGCATCCCGCTGATCCGATAGAAAAACTGGATGCCGTGTTCTTTTCACCGCATAAGTTCCTTGGTGGACCAGGATCTTCGGGTGTTTTGGTATTCGATTCGGCGCTCTATCACTGCAGAGTACCTGATGCTCCGGGCGGAGGAACTGTAGATTGGACCAATCCATGGGGAGAGTATAAGTTTATAGATGATATCGAAATACGCGAGGATGGTGGCACACCCGGTTTTCTTCAGGCCATGCGCACAGCTTTGTGTCTCAGGTTGAAAGATGAAATGGGAACTGCACAGATCAGGCAGCGGGAGGAAGAACTGGTAGCGATTGCATTTAAAGAATTATGCTGCATTCCGGGAGTTCACATTCTGGCTGATAACCAGAAGAAACGTCTTGGAATCATTTCCTTTTATATTAAAGGAATGCACTTCAACATGGTTGTAAAACTACTTAGCGATCGTTATGGGATTCAACTCCGTGGTGGATGTGCCTGTGCCGGAACATACGGTCACTTTTTGCTGGATGTAAGCCACGAGAAATCAAAAGAAATTACAGACCTTATCACTCATGGTGACTTATCACAGAAACCAGGCTGGATAAGGCTTTCCCTCCACCCTACCATGACAAATGAGGAACTTCTGTTTATAATTGATGCCATCAAACAGGTTTCTGTCCACCATCTGGAATGGAAGATAGACTATCTATATAACAAACACACCAATGAGTTTATCCATATCAACGAATGTCATGAGAAAGATGAGTTGGTGAAAAGCTGGTTTGTTCTGGATAAATAAGCGGTAAACTCGCTATTCACTTATCAGATCATAAGCTTAGTAAAGCGATTTCATGACCTCTTCCGCTTTTCGGGAAGCTCCTCTAAAGGTAGGCAATAAACGGATAATCTGTGATCCTTTTCGAATCAAAGTATAAGTTCTTTGTCGTAGAAAAATCTGTTATGGAGCTCTTCGCAGAATAATCAGTGTAATTTCGGGCCTGGTAAAAATACGGCCGGGATAACCCAGAGTTCCGGCTCCTCGGTTTACATAAAGGTATTGCTTATCGCCATTTTTATTTTCCTTTTCATATAAACCTCCCCATTCTTTAAATACGAGCGATGCAGGGCTAAACTTTACTGACTTACGTTCAAATGCCATTTGAAAAGCATGGGTATGCCCTGATAAGGTTAGACCTATCTGAGGAAACAAGGTGTTAACTTCACCATCCCAATGTGAAGGATCGTGGGTCATCAGAATTTTAAACGGTATTGCTTCGGCACCTTTAAGGGCTTTTCGCAGATCGCCCTTTTTGCCAAAACGTTTTGTCATACTCCAGTTTTCAACGCCAATCAACGCAATTGAAGATGTGTCCCTTTTGATAACAGCATTCTGATTCCTGAGCAGGTGCCAGCCGATCCGGTCGTAAAAATCAAATAACGCTTTGTTATTCAGGTCTTTTTCTTCCGGAGTATCCCAACGTGAATACTCTCCATAATCGTGGTTACCCAAAATGGCATATATTCCATCTTTTGCTTTAAATTCATTCATTTCCTGTTCGAAGGGATACACCTCGTCAGTGGTAAAGCTAACCATATCACCGGTAAAAAGAATTAGATCGGGTTTCTGATCATTTGTAATCTTAATAATCTTTTTCAATGAATTGTTGTTAGGAAACCCTCCGAGGTGAAAATCACTTAACTGTATCATCTTGTAACCATCAAAAGCTTGTGGCAAATTCTTTACCGGAATCTCTACGGTATGGAGTTCATAATCCGAAACCCAGAAAAACATTCCCGAGAAGAATAGTAACATGACAATGGAAGTAATTCCCGCTGCTGTGAGTAGGAAACTCCTTGGCCGGTACCATTTTCCACCCATCTTCATATTATCAGGATTCACCCGCCTGATTGCATTCAAAGGGATAATAAAAATGTCAGCCGCAATCATTAGGGCAAGGAAAATACCTTTCCCTATCATCAATATTAATAATATGCCCGGATAGTAAACCCTCAAAAATGTAGTCCATTCAGGATAAGGAGTAAACAGACCGGCAATAAAAAACAGTAACAGCATCCACAAAGGAAGCCAATATGCTACTTTCAAAATATTTTTAAACCGTGTGGGGAAATATTTCCGTACTGAATACCAATAACGCATATCAATTAATGCAAGTACCGCGAGTGCAATCATACGGCTGGCATATTTGGGCAACTCATAATCGCCTGCTATCACAATAATAGCTGCAACGGCAATCATTTGCAAAATATACCCGCGTTTCAAAACATTCATCTGCTATTGCTACAAAAGTGTGAAATTACTAAAAATATCAATATCTGCAATACTAAAAGGGAAAGTTGAAATATCACTTCAACTTTCCCTTTATCATCCAAAAATAATCAGTTATGAACTGGCTTTCACATAATTCACTAGCCCTTTCGCTTTGAAAATGCCAACCAGCTTATCAGGTAATGGTGAAAAGTTATAAACTTTGCCGGCTACAGAAACTTTACCAGCTTCAAAGTCAATATCAACCTTATCGCCCTGTTTGTATGCATTTACCGCTTCGGGCAGTAAAATTATAGGGAGTCCCTGATTAACAGATGAACGGTAAAATATACGGTTCACACTTTTGCAGATCACTGCTTTGATACCGGCAAATGCCAATCCTACCGAAGGGTGCTCGCGCGAACTGCCGCAACCAAAATTTGCCCCGGCAACGATAATATCTCCTTCTTTCACACGTTCGGCAAAACTATCGTCGAATCCCTTAAACAGGTGCGGCATAATTTTTTCGGCTTCCGAACTTTTTACGCTGTAAGTCAGGTTACCTGCAAACATCTGATCAGTATTCAGGTTATCGACATCGGAATAATTCCAGGTTCCGTTTACAAACCGGTCGTCATCAGCGCTGATATCAACAGTCTTACTTTGCCCGATGGTAAAAGGATATTTGTCATTCGCATCCGTACCGCGTGGGTCAGCAATTTCGCCTTTAAGTGCCGAATAAGCTACCACTGCCGGTGATGCAAGGTAAATAAATGAGGTTTTATTCCCCATCCGACCCTTAAAATTGCGGTTAGCCGTGGAAATAATGGTCATATTATCAGCGGGAATTCCCTGTCCTGTTCCAAGGCATGGGCCACACGAAGGAGCAAGCACGCTGGCGCCGGCTTCCATAAAGATCCGGATCAATCCTTCGTCCATAGCCTGCAGATAAATGTGCTGAGAAGCAGGTATAATCAACAGTTGAAAGCCATCTGGCACTTTGTTGCCTTTCAGAATAGCGGCTGCTTCCTGCAAATCTTCGATACGTCCGTTGGTGCATGTTCCAATCATTGCCTGTTGTATCTTTGTACCCTTAACTTCAGCAAGGGCTTTTACATTATCCACATTATGAGGCGCCGATACAACCGGGAATAATTCGTCGAGATTTATCGTTATTTCCTTTGCATACACAGCATCCGGATCTGCCCAAGTGCCTATGATATTTTCGCCAAGGAAATCTTTCAATACATTATCAGCCGGGAAAACTGCATTTTTAGCTCCCATTTCCGAAGCCAGGTTGGCAATTGTCATCCTTGCGGAAATGGACAAGGATTTTACACCTTCGCCATGAAATTCAACTGACATGTAGTCAGCTCCTGAGGATCCGATCATTCCGATGATCCATATCGAAAGGTCCTTGCCATAAACGCCGTAAGGGAGCTTCCCGTTGAGTGTAATCTTAATGGATTCAGGCACTCTGAACCAGGTTTCGCCCTGCCTCCACAGACCCGCTGTTTCGGTGCGGTCGATGCCAGCAGCAAAAGCATTGAAAGCTCCGGCTGTGCATGTGTGGCTGTCGCTGCCAACAATGATCATGTTGGGTTTGGCATAGTCGCTCATGATCTGATGACAGATACCTTTGCCTACATCGTGAAACTTTTTGATGCCTTGTTCTTTTACAATATCGCGGATTTTCTGGTAATCATTAGCCAGTTCAGCGGTTGTAGGCGGGGCATTGTGATCCAGCACAATCAACAGCTGGTCGGGATCTTTTACCTTTTCGCCACCCATTTTTTTAAAGGTATTGGCGATACTGGCTGTATTATCATGTGTAAGAATGATATCGGGTCTGCGGAACACTATTGCACCAGCTTCGGCACCCAGGATTTTTTCAGCAAATGTTTTTCCCATAACTGTATATTTAACTGTTTACGTGCGATTTTCAAAATAATTAATCATTTAAAGGCAATTGGTTTTGAAGTGGTAAATTTCGAAAATATTATGATAAAAAAAGAAAATTCTGAGTTTAAATATAAATTTTCCTGAACCATCTGAGCTCAGAATTTTTCATCATGAATTTCAGGATTAAAACCAGAAACCAATGTCAATTCCAAGTCGTGGAATAATTCCGCTATAGCCGTAATCGTAAATGCCATTACTTTCATAGATGTTATAATTGACGTAATTGAAAGTCTTACGGATTCCTCCTCCTGTATAAATATCAAGATTTATACGGTTAGCAAAAGAGTAGGACCAGCCAAAAAGCATACCACCGCCGAAAGCATCAAATGTATTTGTTTGCCAGGCATTTGGCACACTGCTGCTATTATTGATGGTTTGTGTTTCCAAATATTCGTTTAAAAGATAAGGGGCGAAATAGAGCCTGTGACTATCCCTGGGCTTTATAACTGTAAACACATGAAACCGCATTTGCGCTTCTGTACGAACTCCCCAGTACTTTTCATAATCCGAATCCTTGAAATTAAGTCCTGCCGCCAGGAAAAAACTTGTATTTGGCTGAAAGAATCTTTCATACCCCATCTGGAATGTGTTTCGGGTAAAGAGTGAAGCCGACATTTTTAAAATGTTTTTATATTCAGGCGAATTGGCAGTAGCCAATATCTGGGCTGATGTTGCAAAAACAGAAATAACAAATACTAAAACAAATACAAGCTTTTTCATAAGAATGGAAATAATGATTAAAATGAGTAGGTTGATTAGTTCCGGAAATTTCCGTGAAATTAGTGGCAAATATAAGAGTTTATTATAAAGTGTGGCAACCATATCATTAACTTGTATATGTGATGATTTTAAAAGAATCTGAAATATTATTTGCACATGTCAAATGAATGATTACTTTTGCACTCCCTTATTGAAGGAACAAATCGTTTTTTCATAAACCATTGGAGAGATGGGTGAGTGGCTGAAACCAACAGTTTGCTAAACTGTCGTACTCGATTAGGGTACCGGGGGTTCGAATCCCCCTTTCTCCGCCAGTTCTTTTAAAAGTAAAAAAAGTAAAATAGTTCGGGGTATAGCGCAGTCCGGTTAGCGCACCTGGTTTGGGACCAGGGGGTCGTAGGTTCGAATCCTACTACCCCGACAACAAAGCCTGCAAGTCATTGATTTGCAGGCTTTTTTATTCCCAATATTTTTTATCGAAATTCTAATATCCCCAAAATTTTAAACCAGGCAAATTCAGCTATTTTCTAATGTAATACTCCTGCCTGATCAAATAATATCTATATTTGAAATTATTTTGTTCAATTTTAAAGAGTATAAATATGAGAAACCCTTACTCAATCGCATTATTACTCCTGCTAGCCGGGATTTCTACCTTAATAAGCTGCCAAAACAAAAACCAGACAACATCCTTAACCCCAGAGTTGGTTTCATCCACCGAAAAGCTCTTCGACTTAACGATGGATCCGTCGGAGCGTGATTCGATGATAACTGGTCTCGAAAGCCAGTTAAGCGATTATAAGATTATTCACAGCCAGAGCATCGATAATTCGGTGCCACCAGCTATTTGGTTTAATCCGGTTCCGGCTGGAGTAGTTTATAATGAGACCCAAAAGCCGATAGACTGGAAACTTCCGATATCGGTTTCTATACCTTCGGATAAAAATGAACTGGCCTGGTACTCCGTAGCCGATTTATCTGTGTTAATAAAAACGAAGAAAATAAGTTCCGTCAATTTAACCCGGTTTTTCCTCGACAGGCTTAAAAAATACGGCGATACGCTTCATTGTGTAATATCACTTACCGAAGAACGCGCACTGCGACAGTCCCAAAAAGCAGATGATGAAACAGCGAAGGGAATCAATCATGGTCCTTTACACGGCATTCCTTACGGAATCAAAGACTTGTTTGCCGTTGAAGGGTATAAAACAACATGGGGCGCCGGGCCATATAAAGACCAGGTTATTAAGAAAGATGCCGAAGTGGTTAAAAAACTCGATGAGGCCGGAGCAGTATTAGTGGCAAAATTCTCCTTGGGATCATTGGCTATGGATGATGTATGGTTTGGCGGGTTAACACGCAATCCATGGGATCTGAACCAGGGTTCCAGTGGCTCTTCTGCCGGTTCGGCATCGGCAACATCAGCCGGGCTGGTTCCTTTTGCCATAGGAACCGAGACATGGGGATCTATTGTATCGCCCAGCACAAGATGCGGCGTAACTGGTTTGCGTCCCACTTACGGCCGGGTAAGCCGCACAGGTGGCATGGCGCTAAGTTGGAGTATGGACAAAGTTGGCCCGATTTGCCGCAGCGCTTTCGATTGTGCCCTGGTATTTAAAAGTTTGCTCGGCTCCGATGGATTTGACCAGTCTGTAACCGATTACCCGTTTAATTACAACTCATCCATTGATATTAAAAAACTGAAAGTCGGATATCTGGAATCACTTTTTGGCAAAGAAGATGAAAACCGGGCAAATGACAGCATTTCTCTTTCCGAATTCCGCAAAATGGGCCTAACCCTTACTCCTGTTTCCTTGCCCGATTCAGCAACAATACCTGTTAAATCTTTGGCGATCGTTCTGGTTGCAGAAGCGGCCGCCGCTTTTGATGATCTTACAAGAACCAATAAAGATGATTTGCTTAACCTGCAGGATAAAAATTCGTGGCCTAATATTTTCCGTGCGGCACAATTTATTCCGGCTGTACAATATATTCAGGCTAATCGTTTGCGATACAAACTAATACAGGAAATGTACGCGGTTATGAAACAGTACGATGTGATTATTTCGCCCAGCTTCGCCGGGAATCAATCGTTACTCACTAATCTCACCGGGAATCCATGTGTGGTTGTTCCAAATGGTTTTGATACTAAGAATCATCCGACCAGTATCAGTTTTATTGGTAATCTGTACGATGAAGCAACTTTGCTGGCATTTGCCAAAGCTTACCAGGATGTTACAGTTTTCAACAAACAGAGACCGCCGATTTTTAAATAAGGGTTTCAGAGTTACAGGGTTTCAGTGAACAAGCCGCTGAGCGGTTCCGATAGCTATCGGAACGAAGCGCAGAGTTTCATCGTCTAAAATCCAAACTATTTGCAAAATTTGTTCTTCAGGGTTCTCCCCCACGGGGAGATGTCCGAAGGACAGAGGGGTTTTAAAGAGCTTCATTGTCTCAGCGTTCAATGTTACAGGCCGATGGTCGCAGGCAAAGCACAGGGTTTTAAAATTATCAATCATTTCAACGTTTGATACAGTCGTCATTTGAAAATTATTACAAAGAAACCTGACCTATAAAAATTCAATTTATTCTTCTAAAAGCAAAAGCCCCGCATATGCAGGGCTTATTTTAATTATCGGTTATTCGACTATTGCAATCAGTATATAATTATTCTCAATTCGATTGTTTCCATACTGTGTCACCAGCAGAAGCAATCCAGACTAACCTGCCAGATAACAGAGAGTAAACTGCACCAGAAAATAATTAATTTTCAGTGCTTTAACCAATGTTTACCCGGTATAATGGCATACTTTCTTCATGGTGATCCATCTTGTCAAAATACTCTGACAATGTATTTAGCAACTGCTCCTTACGGATTGGTTTCGACAGATATCCGGCACATCCTGCATCGTAGCATTTTTTTACATCATCAGGAAGTACGAAAGCCGTTTGAGCGATAATCGGGAGTCCTGGCCTGAGACCCGAAATAATTTCGGTAGCTTCATATCCATTTATCAAAGGCATGTGCATATCCATCAGGATAAGATCGATGTCGTGATTGGTTTTTACATGCTCAATGGCTTCTTTGCCATTCTGAGCCCATAGGATTTTTACTCCGGTACGGCGAAGTACTGCCTCTATGTATAGGAAGCTGAAATCGATATCCTCAGCTATCAGGAGTGTGTGCTCTTTAAAATCGAAAGGATAAGAGCTGCTTTCTTTTAATTGTTTTGTTTCCATGGTATTGCTTTCAATGTTAGTTTTTATAGTAAATACGAAGAGTGATCCTAGTTCAGGTATGGATTCGACCCACAGATGGCCGCCCAGAAGTTCAACCAATGCTTTTGAGATTGCCAGTCCCAGTCCAAAACCGATTGTGGGTTTGGAATCAGGTCCTTCGACCTGGCGAAATCTTTCGAATATAGTTTGCTGCTTTTCATAAGGGATTCCTATGCCTGAATCCTTTACCCAAAATATCATGTCTTTACCCGAAAAGTCAGCGCCCACTTCAATTTTGCCTTTAGGAGTAAACTTTATTGCATTTGTGATCAGGTTTACAAGTATTTGTCTCAATCGGTTCGGGTCAGATTTGATTTCCTGGTCAATGATAGCCGCATTGTTACTAAAAATGATATTTGCCTTTTCCGACATTTCATCCGTTGCATTTTCGAACTGATGTTTAAGCTCATCCAATAATCCTGCAGGCCGGAATTTGCGCTTGCTGATTTCAAGATTTCCCGTTTCGAGCTTTGAAATATCAATCAGATCACTTAGTAAATTAATTAACGCGTTGCCGTTATTCTGAATGATGTTCAGGTATCTTTCACGCTCAGCTTCTGTAAGATTTTTGTCGGCAAGTAATTCGGAAAACCCGATAATTCCATTGAGAGGTGAGCGGATTTCGTGCGACATATTGGCCAGGAAAGCTGTTTTATTTTTATTTGCCGTTTCAGCTTCAAGCGCAGCTGCTTCAGCCAGATGCAACGAGCGTTTTTCATCGGTTATATCATAAGCTATACCATGATTCCTTATAGGATAGTTGCCATTCTCATTCTGCGCAGTAATGCTTACTCTGAAATATCTTATGTCGCCATCATCGCTTGTGCAGCAAATATCTCTGTTAAACTTACCGCTTGAAGCATACTCTTTTAATGCCAGTCTGATTTCGTTACGGTCTTTTTTACGCACTGATTTCATCATTAAACCAGGCCTGCCTATAATCTGCCCTAACAAAAATGGGAGATTATTCCGGCAACTATTATTGAGGTAGATTATTCCTTTTTCGTCCCATATCCAATGCATGGCATCAACATTCTCAATGGAATCGAAGAACAAGGTCTCGACTGAAGATTCAGGATTTGCAGATGCTTCTTCCTCTTTAAGATAGAAAATATTTATTCCTTCTGGATCAAATTCTTTTCCCACACATGCAGCGCTATATGCCACCAGCCTTTTGGAATTTTTGGTGATTAAACCAATTCCGGGAGATTTTTGAATTTCATCAGTTGATAACCGGCTTAACATTGTATAATTAATCAACGAATCCGGAAGAATGAGAGAGGCAAAATCTTTACCAAAAATATCTAATGGCTGAAAGCCGCTCATTTTAAAAAATACTTTATTGGCAAACATTATGCTACCCGAGCCTATCATCAAAATGCCTTGTTCGCTTTCGGGTTTCTTTAGAGGTCCCTGATTAAGAACAGGACTATTTTTCGGACTACTCTTGCTTGTGCCTAGCGCCTGCGATGCGAGATAAATTATTCCACTTCCATTTGAATGTTGTGTAAAGCTAAAATTAAAACCTGGTAAGCTCAATTTCAAAATACCGGATATGATAAGAAATATTGCAGAAAGCGATACCAGTTGAGCTAAAAAAGGTACTCCCGAACCTAAAAGAAGTCCGAAGTATACAAACCTTGAAAGAGGGAGAAGCAGTATGCCGGAGAAACCATCTGAAACCTGAAGAATAATGAAAATAATAATCAGGAAAAGTGTTCCGAAGCTCAGATATTTACTTTTTGTTTTCAAAGTATGACGAGTTAGTTGAGTTTAACGAGAGCATTAGTTTTCGGGTGAACGATTCAAAAGTGTGAATGCAATCAGAATCATTTAGTAGTTTATTGCACTTAGTAGAAAAAGTAATAGGTTATGATTAAAAAAACAGGAAATTTTTCTTGTCTGTCAAATTCTTGGCTTTTAACAAGTAAACCCGACATCTGATATTAATACAGTTTAGGCCAATTTGTAACTGCCAACAGATTGTAGAATGAGATTAGGAATGTTTTTATATCTTTGCACCCGTTCAGGGCCTCGTAGCTCAGTGGATAGAGCAGCAGCCTTCTAAGCTGCGGGTCAAAGGTTCGAATCCTTTCGGGGTCACCATTAAATCAAAAATCGCTTATAAATCATTGATCTATAAGCGATTTTTTGTTTGTATTCAAATCAAATTATCAATTACATACACCATCTGTTGTGCAGGTTTGCCCGTTGTTTAATTGTTCCTGGATTGCTTCAGGGTTGTTTTCTTTCCACCCGGCAAATGCCTTCTGCAGTGTTTCGGTAAATACGCTGGTATCTTGGGCACCACTCACCGCATATTTCCTGTCCAGTACAAAAAACGGCACTCCGCTGGCTCCCATGCGTTGCGCTTCTGCTCCATCATTTCTTACTTCAGAAGCATATTGATTGTTTTCCAACACTTTAACTACTTCATCTTTCGGAAGACCAACTTCGGTGGCTAAACGAATTAAGGTCGCATGGTCGCTGATCAGTTCGCCATCCGTGAAATAAGCCCTGAAAAAGCGTTCTTCAATCTCATTGGTGAGGTCATATTTTTTTGCAAGCTGAATTACCCTGTGTGCATCGAAAGAATTGGCGATTTTTGATTTCTCAAAATTAAAATCAAGGCCAACACTTTTAGCAGATTGAGCCAGATTATCATGAATCCTGACTGACCAATCTCTGGATTGACCTTTGATTTCGGCGAGATAGGAATAAGGGTCTCTTCCAGGCTGGTACTGAATATTTGGATTAAGCTGAAAACTGTGCCATACCACTTCGATAGAAACTTTTTGCGAAAAAGCGTTGAGTGCCGCTTCAAACTTACGTTTACCGATATAGCAAAACGGACACATTACATCGCTCCATATTTCAACTTTCATTTTATTTCCCATAGCTCTTTTCAATTAATTAATATACGGCTTGCCGATACTGGATACATTAGGTCCGCAAACGTTAAAGCCTACATTAAAAACAGTTTGATTTGTTTTAAGTTCACCAAAGTATCTGAAAGAATTTCTATTCTAAATTAAACTGACAACCGTTTGAGGGGCGATAACTCCTACTGGTCATGGCTTATTCTTAATAATCAAATACGTTTGTCCACATGTTGAGAGTTGTGAAAAGAAGGAAAATCACCTTCAGGCAAAATACCGGAGGGA
Source organism: Bacteroidales bacterium (assembly GCA_038237165.1). GTDB lineage: Bacteria > Bacteroidota > Bacteroidia > Bacteroidales > UBA4417 > UBA4417. Next base: position 48,260 of record JBBRYZ010000005.1, read on the forward strand.
ATTAATTACAGATTTCAGGAACTATTATTACCCGTTTAAAAGTCAATTTTTCATAAAACCACCAATTTTATCCATTTATCAAACCTACAGTCAATATCTTTGTTGTTTTATAAAGACAAACTTTGAATACGCAGATAAAAAATATCTTCCCGGTTACCGGCATGGCATGCGCCGCATGTGCCCTAAGTGTCGAAAGTATGATTGCCTCTCTGCCGGGAGTTTCCGAGGCTTCAGTGAATTATGCAGGAGCAAATGTGCATGTTGCTTACGATCCCGAAACAGTAACACCGGCCGATTTCGTAAAAGCCATCGAATCCATTGGGTATGGACTTATAATCGAAGAGGAAAACCTGAATGAAAAGCTAGCGGATATTGAATTTAAACACTTTTATGATCTAAGACGTAAACTCTGGATAGCAGGAATTTTCACTTTGCCGGTATTTATTTTATCCATGTTTCATATTATTCACCTGGAATATATGAACTGGATACTCTTAGCTTTATCACTTCCGGTTATTATTTTTTCCGGTTCCGAATTCTATCTCAATGCATGGAAACAAGCCCGGCACCGCATGGTAAATATGGATACGCTGGTGGCACTTAGCACAGGTATTGCATTTATTTTCAGCGTGTTGAATACCGTTTTCCCCGGTATATTTCTTCGTGCCGGCCTGGAGCCTCATGTGTATTACGAATCCGCAACCGTAATTATTTTTTTTATTCTTATCGGAAAATTCCTCGAAGAACGTTCGAAAAGCAAAGCATCATCTGTTATCCGCAGCCTGATGGGTTTGCAGCCTAAAAATCTAACTGTTACACGTGATGGAGTTGAAATGGAGTTACCTCTGCCGATGGTATCACCCGGCGATGAGGTTATGATCCGTCCCGGCGACCGGATACCAGTGGATGGAGTGGTTATAAACGGAGATTCATATATTGATGAAAGTATGATTTCGGGTGAGCCTTTGCCCGTTTTTAAAACCACTGGAGCAAACGTGTTTGCCGGAACTCTTAACAAAAATGGGAACCTGATAATAACAGCATCCAAAACGGGTAAAAATACTTTGCTGGCTGGTATTATTGCTATGGTTCAGGAAGCACAGTCGGCTAAACCGCCCATTCAGAAGCTGGCCGATAAAATTGCTTCTGTTTTTGTGCCAATAGTTCTGGCAATTGCTGCCATTACTTTTATGATCTGGTGGATATTCGGGCCTCAGCCTTCTGTTACTTTCGCATTCCTGACCACAATCAGTGTATTGATCATCGCCTGCCCTTGTGCACTTGGTTTAGCCACGCCTACAGCACTTATGGCGGGAATTGGCAGAGGAGCTTCGCAGGGAATCCTGATCCGCAATGCATCAGCTCTCGAAACAGCATGTAAAATAAATGCCGTGATTTTTGATAAAACAGGAACCCTCACGACAGGGAAAGCAATTGTAACAAAAAGTATCTGGCTGAAGGATGATGAAATTTTAAAACAAATTCTCTTTTCGCTCGAAAAACGTTCGGGACATCCGCTGGCTTATGCCATTATTTCACTTTTTGAAGGCTTGCCAACGCTGTCTGTCGAAAACTTTGAAGATATTCCGGGAAAAGGTGTCAAAGGCAAATACCTTAATTATAACTGCCTTGTCGGGAACAAAACGCTGATGGACGAAAACGAGATTTTTCTTCCGGAAGAATCCGGCAACGAAAACTCAGTCTTTTTTGCATGTAATCAGGAAATCGCTGCCAGCTTTTCCATTGAGGATACTTTAAGAGAAAGCACCCGGGAAGCAGTAGAAAATTTAAAAAAAGACGGGATCGAAGTTTACATGCTGACCGGTGACAAAGAAGAAACCGCATCGGTTATGGCTGAAAAAGCCGGAATCGATAAGTATTTTGCAGGTGTACTTCCTGCGGATAAAAACCATTTTGTGAAAGATCTCAGACAAAAAGGATACAAAGTTGCCATGGTAGGCGACGGCATAAATGATTCGGCGGCTATGGCCGAAGCCGACCTGGGAATTGCTATGGCTACAGGATCGGATATCGCCATCGATAGTGCCGGAATCATACTTATGCAAGGCGATCTGAGGGTAGTTGCCCAGGCCATCCGCCTATCGAAAGCTACAGTGAGCATTATCAGGCAGAATTTCTTCTGGGCATTTTTCTACAATATCATTGCAATACCAATAGCTGCCGGAGCGCTTTATCCAGCTACTGGATTTCTTTTAAGCCCGATGATAGCCGGAGCTGCTATGGCGATTAGTTCAGTGACGGTAGTGCTTAATAGTTTGAGGTTGAAAAGAATAGAGTTAATGGAAAATGCTTAAAAGAAAATAGTAAGACAATGGTCATACAGTTGTCATACAATGGTCATACAGTTGTCAAACAATGGTAATACAGTTGTCAATCTATTCAATCTCATCAATCTATTCAATCTATTCAATCTCATCAATCCATTCAATCCCATCAATCCATTCAATCTCAACAATCCATTCAATCTCATCAATCCATTCAATCCCATCAATCCATTCAATCTCATCAATCCATTCAATCTCATCAATCCATTCAATCCCATCAATCCATTCAATCTCATCAATCCATTCAATCTCATCAATCCATTCAATCTCATCAATCCATTCAATCTCATCAATCCATTCAATCCCATCAATCCATTCAATCCCTTCAATCCCTTCAATCTATTCAATCTATTCAATCCCTTCAATCCATTCAATCCCATCAATCCATTCAATCCCATCAATCCATTCAATCGCATCGATCCCTTCAATCTCAACAATCAATAAAAATGAGCGATCATCACCACAGCCATACCCACAATCACGAAGCAGAATCCAACCTAAAACTGGCTTTCTGGCTGAATGCTTTATTTGCTTTGGTCGAAATTGCCGGGGGGATTCTCACCAACAGTATTGCCATATTATCCGATGCTTTCCACGATCTGGGTGATTCGGCTGCCCTGGGGCTGGCATATTATTTTCAAAGATATTCAGCTAAACGCAGGGATAATGTTTATACTTACGGATACAAAAGATATTCGCTGCTTGGTGCAACTACCAGTGCCGTCATTCTGCTGATCGGATCTGTAATTATTATCTTCAAAGCAATACCGCGGCTAATCACGCCTGAACCGGTTCATACCCAGGGCATGATGTACCTGGCCATAGTTGGTATTATTATCAACGGATTGGCGATGTTCAGGTTAAATAAAGGGAAAACTCAAAACGAGAAAGTGATTTCAATTCACTTCCTTGAAGACGTTCTTGGTTGGGTGGCCGTTCTGATTGCCAGCATTGTAATGAAATTTTACGATGTCCCGATACTCGATCCCCTGCTGTCATTGATCATTACAGCCTTTATTCTTTTCAGAGTTTTCGGCAATATGCGTCAGACATTCCGGATATTTATGCAGGCAACACCATCTAATGAACAGGTAGATTTTTTCAGAACCAATCTTGCGGCAATTACTGGTATTATTGATATTCACGATATGCACTTCTGGACCATGGATGGATCATACAACATTGCTTCATTGCATGTAAGTGTTGATCCCGAAATGACCGTTTCCGAAACTGAAACTGTAAAACTCGAAGTACGCAACTTCCTTGAAAAAGAAGGCTTTGCGCATTCAACCATCGAAATCGAACCTGGTGGGAAAAACTGTGAACTACACGATTGTTGAAGCAGTAGCGAAATCCGCGCGTAACCTTTTATGCCTATTTCTTATCTTTGCAAAAAAAATTTTAAAACAATGAAAACACTTCGTTTTAAAACCAGCCTCAAATGTGGCGGTTGTGTGAAAGCAATAACTCCCGGACTCGAAAGTCTCAGTAAAATAGGAAAATGGTCGGTTGACCTTGAAAGTACAAATAAAGTGCTGGAGGTTGAATCTGCCGAAGATATTTCAGCTGAGGTAATGGAAAGCGTAAAAAAAGCCGGCTATGTAATCAGCCAGCTTTAAGAATTAAAATTCCTGAATTAATTAACCAATCCTTTTGGCTACAACATCCCAATCTACCAGCTGCCAGAAAGCATTTACATAATCCGGACGGCGGTTCTGGAAATCGAGATAATAAGCATGTTCCCAAACATCGCAGGTAAGTATTGGTTTTAAACCATCGCGCATAGGATTTGCTGCATTTCCCGTGGATACAATTGAGAGGTTACCAGCAGCATTTTGCACCAGCCATGCCCAGCCAGATCCAAATTGATTTACAGCTGCCTCATTGAATTTTGCAATTAATGCTTCGAAAGAACCAAAATCGCGGTTAATCATTTCGAGCAGTTTACCCGTAGGAGAGGTTCCGCGGCGAGCCGAAAAACCTTCCCAGTAAAAAGTGTGGTTCCAAACCTGGGCAGCATTGTTAAAAATTCCGCCTTCGGCTTTAAGGATAATTGCTTCGAGTGTCGAATTCTCGAATTTGGTGCCGGGCAAAAGACCATTAAGCTTGGTGACATAAGTCTGATGATGCTTGCCATAATGAAATTCGATGGTTCGTGCGCTGATAACCGGCTCCAAAGCGTCGGGCGCATACGGTAAGGATGGAAGTTGAAATGCCATAACTTTTAAATTTTAAAGGGTTGATATTTAGAGGATTGAGCTTTTTATAGGGTTTAGCAGGTCATGCGGTTGTCATACAATTGTCACGCAGTTGTCATAAAATGGTCATTGGGTGGTCATACAATTGTCATATAAATTATACATTTTCAAGTTCGTGAAGTCGTGCGTTCGTGTAGTCGTGCATTCATGCAACCGTGCAGTCGTCATTGCCTTTTACTTTTCCCCACTCCCGTTTCCCTATTACCCATTAACTTTAAACTTCTTAAACCAAAAATTTACCTGGTAAATGTAGTCGAATATACCTTCTTATTCCCTTTATCATCTTCGAGGGAAAGTGTGAAAGTATTTTTACCTTGCTGCGCAACTGAATCAAAGTTGTAGATCATCAGTTTGTTTTTCGGATCCCATTCTACCAAAACCCACTTCCCGTTAACTTCTCCTTTGTATTTTGCTATTCCTGAAAAATTATCAGAAACTGTAAACCTGAGTCTTATTTTACTCTTGCTGTTTTCGGCGTATGGCTTTATAACAGGAGGTATTGTATCAACCACAATAGCATACCCGTCAAAAATATTAGTCGTGGTTGTTACATAGCCATTCTCATAACTACCTCCGGCCGGGCTCCGTTTCCCGTCTCTGTTGATACGAACCAGCAATGCTTTGGATCGCAGATTCACCGGCAGATTCACAGCTTTTATCGAAACCACTATCTTATTCTGTAGTGGAACTTCGGCATTTTGCAGATAATGAATATCCGAAAACATCGAAGCAGTTCCCGGTGATTTTCTGTAATTGAAAACCAGATCATCATACAAACAACCTTTCGGAATCTCAACTTTTATTTCTTTATTTTCAAATTTATTAACTTTATTATATTTAAATATCACGGTTGAATCCGCTACAGATTTTTCCGGTATTTGAAGAGTTTTTGATGATTTTTTTGGCTTTAACCAAAACTTCAGATTTACCGTATTCCCGGCAACATCGCCAACTTCAATTACTATTTCATGAGTTTTATCATCTGTAATATTCAGAATGCCATTTGCATTACCCGTTTTAAAGAAACTTAACTTATTCCCTGGCAATTTTTTCGATTTCACTATCTGGTTACCAAGGTTGTAATTAGCAGGATAATCTATGGAAGCATTTATATATCGACTTTCATCGAATGCAAAACTATCGCATACCATCGAAAAGAACTGGGAGCCATCCATATACATTTTCATGCTGTAGAAACCATTGCGATTACTTTGACTCTGATTAAAATCGAAAGCCTGGGTGCCAATACTTATGTTACCCCAAACCGGCAGCGTATCTTTTGTGGCCAGTCGGTATTCCCGATTGCCGCTTTTTCTTAGGTTAAAACGGGTTGCTTCGTTTACTGATCCTATAAAACTATTTTCATCTTCAGGATAAATTTTTATAAAATCAATAACTGGAGGATTTGGATCAGTAATATTGAACCCAAAGAGCAAAGGATTAATTATATGTTCAGTTTTGGTATTCCGTAATTCAAAATGCAAATGTGCTCCACCTGAAGATCCGGAGTTGCCGGCATAACCTATCAGTTGACCCTTCTTTACATAAATTAAATCTTTCTTGTTTTTTGGGAACAAGTCTACCTCAAAATTTTTAAACTTGTATTGATTGGTCCGCACATATTGGGTTATTGTATCGTTGTATCCTTTCAGATGGGCATAAACGGAAGTAAATCCATTCGGATGGTCAATATACAATGCATTTCCAAATCCAACAGGCGAAACTTTAATTCTCGATATAACTCCATCGGCAATAGCGTAAACAGGCAAGCCTTCTTTTTGCTGAACCTGGAAATCGATTCCTGAATGAAAGTGGTTCGGACGCACTTCTGAAAATGAAGCTGACATTGAAAGGCCGATGCCAAGCGGTGACGAAAAGTAGCCTTGTGGAATAATAATCTGCGCATTCAGTTTTGCTAAGGACGTAATTACCAGCAGAAAGAGAATAATAAGTGTTCGAATTTTCATTCTACAAACTTACTATTTTGAAACGAGATAAATCAGAAAGCTTTTAAAAAATTGTGCCTAAAGTACTTAGAATGTCTAAAGTGCCTATAGTTGAAAGACTTGGAAAATTAGTTCATCCGGAGGAAAATATTAAAACAATTCAACAGTTGAATAATTGAAGTATGTCTCACCAAACATTCAAACCCATCAAACATTTCAAACCCATCAAACATTTCAAACATTTTAAACATTTCAAACTCTTCAAATCCTAGGCAATCTTCTTCTGAAAAATAATCCTCTGAACCACAACCAAATAAATTACAACTCCCATCACCCCTGCTCCTGAAACAAGAAACATAGTTTTCATTCCCAATGTGTACCATATCAATCCTGCAAGACTGCTGGCCAGCATAGTAAAAATGCTTGCAAAACTGGTGTAAAAGCCTATAGCTGTCGCAGTTTTATCTTTCTCCGCAATATTGCTGATAAGTGCTTTCGAAACACCTTCGGTAGCTGCCGCATACAAAGCATACATTGCGAAAAGCACAATAAACTGCCATGTTAACAATGCAAAACCCATAAATGAATACACGATTGCAAATACAAATAAGCCCAGAATCAGTGTACGCGCAAGCCCGAATTTATCAGCCAGAATCCCGACAGGGAAAGACAGCAAAGCATAAATCAGGTTGTAAAAAATATAAATGCCTATCATATACGTATCCGAAAATCCCTTACTTTTAATGGAAAGCAGCAGAAATGCATCCGAACTATTGAACAATGTAAAAGCCAACAAACCGGCAACAAGCAGCTTAAAATGTTGTGAAGATTGTTTCCAATATAAAAGGAATGAGAAAAAACCTGGCGATTTCTTTCCTACTATATTTTTTTGCTTGTCTTTCAGTAAAAAAGTGAGTGCAATGGCTACAATTCC
>JBBRYZ010000006.1:0-53083 GCA_038237165.1 Bacteroidales bacterium
ACCTTTAAGATGCGCTACAAATCCGATTCCGCAATTTTCGTGCTCAAATTCCTGCCTGTATAATCCTTGTTTTTGTGGCCGTTCTGTCTTCATAGTAATCTACCTTTTATTCGTAACCTGACTTTTATACAAAAAAAAACGTCCCCTGGTATTTTCAGAGAACGGTCATAATCAATCCATAACTAATAACCATTCTCAATCTTTTAGATTAAAATGCTTGTTGAGAAGAAATAAACAGATGGATTTTAAAGTATTCACTTTTATCAGCTTGAGACTGCAAATATACTGCTTTTTCAATTTGGAATTATCAAAAAAAATAAATGGGCAGCCAACCGGAAGCGGGTTGAATCAAAAATATAGTATATATTTCTGTAGTATCCGTTACTGATAACATGGGTCAAATAACGGATATTGCTAAGGTTCCGGGCATTGATCCAGAAATATTTCCTGAAAATTTAACTTTCGAACAGGCTCAATATGCATTGAAGTTAAAACAATAACAGTATTGCAGGTTTTGAAATAATTGAATGACAGAAGAAAAATTCCAGATGTATCTTCCGTAATGGATATTTCAGACAAAGGCGCTTTGATCCGGCATTTATAGTATATTTGGATTATTCTCAATCAATAAGATTGAATGGTTTTTAACTTTTGCTCAAATCTAGCAACTACCTGCTTTTGCTGAGATATTTTATCGCCAAGTTCATTCTGGGTTGCATCTTTCGAATCTATCTCTTTCCTGTTTTCATCTATTGAACTGTTTTCTTTGGAGATAGAATTTTGAGCGGAATTAATATCCTTTAGCAAACTTTTTTTCTTTTTCTGCAAATCTTTTAATTCTGACTTTTTGGCCTTTATGGTATCCTGATTTTCCATGGTGCTAAGTACGGTAGAACTATTACCAATTTTGATTTCCAATATATCGAGTTGCTTGTTTATTCCATCAATTTTATCATTTTGTCCGCTTATCCGAACTTTAGATGATTGTATACCTTTTTCAAGCCTCTCTTTGCTTTTACGAACTGTTTTCAGTTCGCTATTCAGATCTTTGAGTTTAGTTTCTTCAGCGGAAAGCTGTTTTTTAGCTATTATAGCATATTGATCCTTAGCATATTTTTTTAAATATTTATTCAGCTTACTATATTCGTCAGACGAACTGCTGATAAAATTATCACGAGTAGTTTCAACACTCACAAAAAGCATGGTAACTGTGTCCTGATCATCAGTTTTACTCATAATATTCACACTGCTTTTTATAATATCTGATAAATTTGCGCCAAACAATGACATTTCGTTTTTATCGGTAACTACTTTCGATTTGGTGCCTTTTTCAATAGCTTTGATCCAACTTGCTTTAACCGTTTCCGGGTTCACTTCCGGAATAGCAAGCCAAAATCCGGGAAAATACCTGTTACCAAATTTCACACTATCCTCGGCTATTGTTATTGATTGTTGTGCCTTAACTGCCGAAATACTGATAAGGAGGAATAGAGAGGTGTAAAGAAAATATTTCATGGTGTTCATATTTAGAGATTTAGAATTCTTAAAACAATTGTTACTTTAATTAAGTTCAGTTTAAGCAAATATCACACCAAAATTAAGCTTATTGAGTTCACGAATATAGCCTGATGGATATGTTAACATTGTAAAAAGGTGACATAAGGCCGGAAGGTAAAAATTATTCAGAAACTATTTCATCTCCTTGATAATTAAGTTTTTCCACCTTACTTTTATTCCCCCGCCATCATGAATCTGAAGTGCGATAAAGCCTTTTCCTTCTCTGATTTTTTCATCTTTTATATAAACTATTTTTTTGTTGTTTAGCCAGGTGGTAACTTCATCATTATTTACAAGGACCCGCATGGTATTCCAGTCATCCGCTTTAAGCACTTTTTCATCCTCCGGTTTAGGTTGTATAAGCCAGCCTCTGCCGTAAGATTCGTAAATTCCACCTGTATGTTGCTCAGGGGGCGCAACTTCCACCTGCCATCCACTGATTTTGGTACCTTCGATACCCGAACGGATAAATACACCGCTGTTGCCGTTTGATTCCAGCTTGAACTGAACGGAAAGCTCAAAATTATAATATGATTTATATGTCGAAAGGTAGCCGTATTGCTTATCGGGGCCGCTTTCGCAGATTAGTTCACCGTTTTCGACATACCACTTTTCGGTTCCGTGAATAGTCCAGCCAGTAAGGTCTTTGCCATTAAATAAACTAACAAAACCCTGCTGACACCAGGCTGTCAGATTTAAAAAGAGAAAAAATGCGAGGTAAAGATGTTTCAAATTTGGCATGATACTGGTAATTCAATACTGCGTTAACATTCAGTAGCAATTATACTAAAAATAATGAGATCTTTTACAATGTTTCAATTTTTATGAGTTGGAAGAATTAGGATATGCATTTTCATTAATACCAGTTGTTGATGATTTTATGGAACAACTCGAATTTTCAATAAAACAAATCACTACAAGCGGAGACAAAGTAATTTTTGACAGATGTCCGATTGATTTCCTGGCATATATTCATGCCCTTGATGAATCAGTAAATATTCAGTCAATCTATACTAAAGTTGAAAGCATAAGGTCGGAAATTGACTTTCTTGTATTTGTCCCTATAGAGGAACCGGAATTGATACTTTGCCAGGAATCAGATTTCCCGGAACTTAGATTTAAAGCAAATGAAATACTTAATGTTTGGTTCTTGAATTTTGGCATTGAGACTATAGAAGTTAAAAGGACTTTATTGAACCGTAAATATCAGATACTTGGTAAAATATTTCAGGAGTTTAAAAACAAAAGCTCGCTGTAATCGGAGAAATAGCTCCCTAGGCAAATAAAGCCTGCCGCCACACATTTGCTTTCCAATCACCAAACTTGCAGCACCGATAATTTGAACCTTAAACATAAGGTAACTATTTTTGTTATATATTAATCTGGATTTGAGGGTTATAGAATTGATAACACTCAAATATCGGAATGTTTAAATCTAATTTTTCGATCATGAAATCAGAATATGGTTTTAAAAATAACATTCTTAACACAACTAACGTCAGCAGTACAATTTTGGTCAGAATAATTGTTGGGTTGATTTTTCTATCCGAAGGCATACAGAAATACTTATTCCCTGATTTGGTTGGGACAGGACGGTTCGAAAAGATTGGTTTTCCTGACCCTGCTTTATGGGCATATTTCGCAGGGACATTCGAAATAATATGTGGCACGTTGGTTTTAATTGGATTATTGACACGTTTGGCTTCTATTCCCTTGTTAATCATAATGATGACAGCTTTTGTGACTACCAAATGGCCTCTCCTTATAAATAAAGGCTTTTGGCCAATGGCACACGAATACCGGACAGATTTTGCTATGACCTTACTCCTGATTTACCTGTTTATCTGTGGCAGTGGAAGGTGGTCTGTAGATTCGAAATTTAATAAAACTTAAAAGCCTTGAATAATGCTGATCCAAAACGCAGGATATAAGGTTTTACCGATGTTATTATTTATGTTATGTTCTCAATGGAGTTATGCCGGCCCGCCTTTTGATACCGACGATCCACAACCTGTTGACTATATGCATTTGGAATATTATATTTCATCAATAAGCACGTTTCAACCCGGAAAATGGTCAGGAACAAGTCCGCATTTTGAAGTGAATTACGGAATAATTCCTAATGTGCAAATTCACCTTCTGATGCCAATAAATTATGATTATACCCGTAATGAAGGCACAAATTTTGGTTACACATATACAGAGTTTGGAATAAAATATCGCTTTGTACAGGAATCAGAAAATACACCTCAGATAGGTGTATTCCCGATTATTGAAATACCCACAATAAAAAATAATGAATTTAGCAATGGGAAAACTCAGGTTTTTATTCCTGTATGGGCGCAAAAATCGTGGGGTAAATTAACTACTTATGGAGGCGTAGGATATTGGATTAATCCCGGCACAAATAATAAAAACTGGGTTTTTTCAGGATGGGAAATACAATATGGTTTTTCAAAAGTTTTTACATTTGGCGGTGAACTTTATTATCATTCTTCCAATACCAATGATAGCAAAGCTGTAACAGGATTTAATTTAGGAGGGTTTATCAATTTTACCGGAAAATTCCATTTAATATATTCCGTAGGTCATAGTATAACAAACGATAGTTTCGTTAGCTCCTATGTCGGGCTATTATGGACAATCTGAAAACCTCAATATTAATTGGACAATTTGGAAGTTGAAAATAAATGCAATAATAAACGAATTAGTGCTAATACTTATAAAACCTGGCGCAATTTAAAACAACACCATACCTTTGGCCATTAGTGGTCAGCTTTAAAAATATACCCTAAAACCCATGAATGAAAAGAACATGAATAATAAACAAAGAATTATAATCCTTTCTGACTTATGGGGTGAGGAAAAACCGGATTGGATTACTCACTACTCCAGAGTTTTAGAAAACTATTTTGAAGTAAAATATTATAATTGCTGCGATTTAGGGAATATTGATAAAAGTGATTATTCAGAGGAAAAATTGCATGCTCAGTTTATCAATGGAGGTATTGCAAAAGCCGTTGAAAGTATTCTGCAAAAAGAAAAGGAATTCATAAACGTTCTGGGATTTAGTATTGGTGGGTATATTGCATGGAAAGCAAGCCTTTCGGGATTAAAAACTCAAAGTATATTCGCACTATCTTCAACAAGATTGAGATTCGAAACACAAAAGCCATCGGGGATAATTGAATTATTTTATGGAGAAAACGATATTTATAAACCTGATACGAATTGGTTTCGGAAGCTGGAAATAAAAGAAAATTTATACAAACATGAAGGACACGAATTGTATAAGAAAAAAGAAATTGCTGAAGATATTTGCAGACTAATTGTTAAACAAATAAAACCGAACTACCACAAAGATTAAGAGAACATGGCTTTTGGCCAGCACAAAAGACCAAACAAAAAAGCCAATTCGCAATGTCGCAGCACGTTATAAATTTATTTTATCTCCTCAATCTTACCGATAATCTTCGAAAGTGCTTCACTGAGTTTTGCCTCGGGAGCAATAATATTGTAATCGCCCCAGAAAGTGTTGTCGCTGTAAAACGGCGCATCCGAAAAGACTACATTGGGCTTAATCACTTCCTGGCGCAGGAATTTCACCACGCCGACGGTATCAATATGACAGGTGGCAAGTTCGAGGAAAGTACTGAAATTATCGTAAGTCAAGTGCTTACGCTGCCGCGTTTTCAGCCTGAGATCGCAGCGGACATGATTAAGATAATACTTCCCGTTGAAAGGGGTATAACTCACTGAATAGCTGATTTTTTCGAGTTTCACGATAAGGTTGTGGCTTTTTTTAAAAATAAGGTTATCAGCCGCCAGATCCAGAAACGCCGGGTTTACTTCGAAATCAGCTCCCAGTATGGCATAGCTTTCCTTGTCAATATAAAGTGTGCCGCTGTATAACGCTTCCCTGATACCCGGGTTCTGCACAAATGTAATGGCATAAGCATCGCTCGAATTATAGGATACCAGGTCGGAGTATGTGTAGGTGTATTGTGCGGGCTGAGCCTGATCGAGAAAGTCGGGAACAGTTTTTACAATATCAAGTTGTAGCGCCGATAACACACCGCCTTTTAACTTCAAAAAGACAGTATCATTTGGATTGGTATTCACAATTTTCCTCGATTTAAGCAATTTCACCTGGTCGGAAAACTCGCCGTGAGCAAAGGATGACTTGTAAACTTTAAATACAGCCTCCGAATAACTAATATACCGGTTATTTCTCTGAACTCCTTCGCGGTAAAAGGAAGTAGTATAAACCGGATCTAAATTGTTGTTTAGCTTACGCTGTTCCATGGCCTTCTCAACCAGTATTTTAGGATCGATATAGCGGATTATAACTTCCTGAATGGAAATAATCCTCCGTTCGAGATAAATATCAACCTGCTGCTCTTTAATGAGTTGGATTGGAATGCGCTGACTCATAAATCCCAGGTGCGAAACCAGCAAGAATGATCCAGAGAATGTAGCCGGTACTTTTAGTTCAAAATAACCGTCGGTATTAGAGATTGTTCCAATATTTTCCTCCGCAATGCCGATGGAAGCATAAGGAACGGCAACTTTATTTTCATTGTCAAAAATATGACCTTTGATCACAATATTTTTTAAAGTATCAACAACAGGAATAAAAGACGAAGAGGAAATTCCCGCATGATTTTCCTTAGTAACCTTGTAAATCAAAATATGCTGACCTATAACCTTGTATGCAAGTTCAGGGTTGGCAAGAATATTATCGAGTACCTTTTTTAAAGGTTCATTATCTGCAACCAACCTGACCCGCTTATCGCTTTCAACAATCTGGCTGTCGTATATAAAAAGGCAATCCGCTTTGTCGGATATAAGGTTAAGTGCTTCGTAAAGAGTGGTGCGCTGTTTCGGAATGCTTATAATTTTATTGAGTAATGCGGTCTGTCCGAAAGCGGTATTGGCCGAAAGCAGCAAAAAGCCTGCACACCACATGCAGGCCGAAATTAAAGCTTTAGTAACGCTGTAAGCCGGAAGGTTAGTTCTGAGCTGCGTTTTCCTTATTTTCTGATAATACAACAGACCCATTTATATTTTGGCTTTTCAGGTTCAGGGTCACACAAATAAGTTCGGTCATAGTAGGTACAGTTTCATGATTAAATGTAACTGTAAGTTTCCGGTTTCCGGTTTCTTTTTCGGCTACTGCAAAGGTAGTATTGAAATTCCTGTTAAGCACATTAATAATATTACCGAGCGATTCATCTTTAAAATGCATACGCTGACGATACCAGGCATTAGCAGGATTAACCTCGTGTTTCGTTTTTACCAGGCTATTTCCGAAAGTAGTTACTTTTTCACCGGCTATAACCAGCGCTGAATGCGTGGGATCTTTCTTAAGGGTAACTTTTACTTTTCCGCGGTCAACACTTAGCTCAAAGCTCTTACCATCCTGCGTTTTAACATTAAAGGCGGTACCAAGAACTTCAATAAAGGCTTCATCGGTTTCGATAATAAAAGGTTTAGCCGGATTTGGGGCAATGTCGAAAAAAGCTTCACCATTTAGTTCAACGTTGCGCGATGTGTTTTCGAATTCAGTAGGAAACGAGAAAGACGAATTCTGAGCGATATAAATAACAGAACCATCGTTGAGGGTTTTGATCAGCGTATTTGTTTCGTTGGATGTATTAAGCTGAACCATTTCGCTCTTAGGCTTGTGATTGAGCGAAGTATAAATGACAGCACTGATTCCAATCAGAATTACTAAAACGGCGGCTACTTTCAGCAAATTTGGCAACAGCCGACTTCTTGTGGTTGTAACCTGAGCAGGAATAAGTTTTTCGTTGTGCAGACGGGCATGCAGTTTATTCCATGCTTTGCCGGTATCAGGAGCTTTAGGTTCCGTATATGCTTTCATGGCTGACCATTGGTTTTTCATTTTCTCGATATTGATTTTATCTTCTTCTGCAACAGCATTTTCCACTTCGAAAGCCAATACCTCTGCTTCGCTCATTTCGCCGCTCAGGTATTTAGCGAGAGTTTCGGCTTGTTGCTGGCTTAGTTCGTCTGTTTTCATGGCGCTGGTTGATTTATGCTGGTAATATATATTCATTTGATTAAACCCAGGAATTTCTTAGCTACTGATTTTCAGTTCGTCGCCGGTAAATTCCTTCAACGATTTGCGAAACAACTGCAGCGCTTTTCCCATATCTGCCTCCACTGTTTTTACTGAAATGGATAGTATTTCGGCAATTTCACGGTATTTTTTCCCTTCGAACCTGTTCATCCTGAAAATTCGTGAACATCGTTCGGGCAGTTGTTGCAAAGTTGCATGTATTGCTTTATTGAGTTCCTGTAATTCAAAATCTTCCTGGTTTCCGGTCGGCAATATATCCTGATAATCATTTAAAACCTGCTGTGCATAGATTTGTTTAACAGTTTGATGTTCAAGATGGTGAAGTGCATTGTTGCGTATGGACTGATAGAGGTATGCATTGAGTGAAAGCTTCGGACTGAATGATTCCCTGTTTTTCCAGAAATTATAGAAAAACTCCTGTACAATGTCTTCGGCCGAATCCATATCCCTTAATATTTTGTCTGCATGATGACACAATGGTTCATAATATTTCACAAACAGTTGCTCAAACACCATGATGTCGCCACCTTGTATCTTTTTCTGTATGTAAAAATCATTGAGGTTCATTGTCGGGAGTTCGGGGTTTGGGGTTCGGGGTTCGGGAAAGTAGTGACGCGATGCCTCGAGTCTCTATCGGGTTTTGTTTTTTAGGTCAGAGACGCGAGGCCTCGAGTCTCTACCGGGTTTTCTTTATCAGAGAAGCGAGGCATCGCGTCTCTACCTTTATTTGCTCATGCTCTTGGCAAGTTTTTTAATTGCATTTTCAATGGATTCTTCAGGCTCAATTATGTTGGAGCTACCCCAGAAATTCGGATCTGAAAAATTCTGCACTTTATCGGCAAACACCATGCTGGGTTTGAAGGTTTCCCTAAATGCAAATTTAGTAATATTATCTTCGTGCCTGTCGGTGATTGCTACTTCCGACATTACGGTGTAGTAGTTCTTGAAGAGTCGTCTCTTCCAGTCGCAGCGAAATTTCAGATCAACGCGCACATAGTTGAGATAAAGCTTGTTGTTTTGTTCCTTGTAGGTAACCAGGTAGCTGGTCGAAGTCGGCATAAAGATCAGACCCATGGGTTTTTTCAGAACAAACACCCGCGAGGCTTTATCCGCATCTCTCAGATCGAGGCTGAATTCGGCCCTGGTAATTGCCATTTTTTCCTGCGAGATATAGAGCTTTCCGTAATACAGCGGTTCTTCATTAATAACGTTTGGCGAAAAGCTGATAACCCAGTTCGGCTTGTCGTTGATATTTACCATTGAGGCAAATTCGAACTGGTAATTATCCAGATTATCAAGGGCTATGCTGAGGTCGGTATTTTTAACAATATCGAGAAGCATGGCCACATTGGGTCCGCCCTGGAGCTGTACCATAAGGGTATCGGCTTTTTTAACATTTGTTCCTTTACGGCCTTTGTATATTTTTACCTGATCGTCCTGCATGCTCTGATAAGCGGCTTTATAGATATCGACCACAGCTTCAGAGATCGACAAGTAATCGCGTCTCTGCCTGATAGTTTCGCGATAGAAACCTGTCATCATGTTAGGGACTTCAGGGTAGTTTTTCTTGATATTCGACAAGGCTGTTTCCACAACACTTCTGGCATCTTTGGGAACAATTGTAATTTCCGATAGCATAAGAATCTTTGGTTCAAGATAGAATGTCCGGTCTTTGCCAACCGCTTCGCTGATCTTGAATTTTGTGGTGGCATAACTAAGGTGTGCAACTTCGAAAACATCGATATTGAGAGATTTGTCCACTTTCAATATAAATTCGCCTTCGGAATTGGAAACTGTGCCAATTGCTGTTCCAGGAACAGAAATATTGGCATAAATAATTTTTTCATTGGTTTTGGCATCCTTCAATTTGCCGGTTACAGTAAGATATGAATCGCTGCCGTTTTGAGCGTACATGATACCGCTGCCAGCTATAAAGATAATGATGATGCCAAGTCGCAATGCATAAATAATAAAGGTTTTCATGGCTTCTGGGATTTATGGATTAGTAATTTGTGGCGGTTTACATATCTAAGATACGACAGAAAGGGAATACCCTATGGAAAAGGGCGATTATTTTTAAAAATATTGAGGATTGCGGGTTTTGGAATTTGAGAAAGACCCCCTCTGTCCTCAGGACATCTCTCCCAAGGGGGAGAACCTTAAGAGAATGATTTCACTCATAGATTGAGATTTGGATATTGTAGCTTAATTTTTGAAGCTTGAGATTTAAAATTTAGATCTTGAGAAAAACCCCTCTGTCCTCCGGACATCTCCGCCAAGGGGGAGAACCTTAAGTGAATGATTTCACTCATAGATTGAGATTTAGCGACTTGGAACATGAGGCTTGAATATTGGGACCTGGATCATGGAATGACGGACACCCTGCGGGCGTGCGTACACTTAGGGAAATTCAGCTGACCGCTAAACAAAACCACACTGAAAATGGTTTATATAGCAAACTTCAAAATTAATGAACTCAATGTACACTTTCACTCTTTTCCTTCATTCCTGGAACCGCTGGCTTATTCTGGTTGCAGGAATTATTGTTTTATTCTCTGCCATAACGGGACTTTACGCAAAAGCGGGTTACAGCCCTTTTCAAAAAAAATGGTCGTTGATATTTTTAGGCAGCCTTCACCTGCAATTGCTGGTGGGTCTGGTGTTGTACTTCTTTCTGAGCCCGATAACCATGCTTGCACTTAGCAATTTCGGAGCTGCTATGAAAGATCCAGTATTACGTTTCTTTGCCGTTGAGCATACTTTTGTTAATATTATCGCTATTGCGCTCGTACAAACCGGCAGCATCCTTGTTAAACGTTCAGCAAGTTCAATGGGTAAACACAAACGAACCGTTATCTATACAGGAATAGCTTTCATACTGATCCTGGCAATGATTCCAATGGGAATGATGGGTGTGTCAAGACCGTTATTCAGGTTTTAAAATTCTGTGAGAAAATTTCAAAGTCAGGTTTTAATAATATTCAGAAGTCAGAACTAAGAGTGGCATAACTATTTTCAGTGCATTGATCTTACTTCTTAACCTTCTTTTTTGTGCATTTGTTTCTCTAAAATATCCGGTCATTTCATAGGTTTTCTTTCACCGGTAATTTCAGACTGAATTATCAATATTCCCGACTTTTCCCTTTCAAATCATATTTCTGTGGCTATTCAATTACATGCGTGTAGTTAGTTCAGCTACAACATTTTTATAGGAAACGCTACATGCAAAGCATTGATTCAGCTATAGCCATTCAGTGCATCATAGCCTATTTTTGTTTAGTGAATTTCCTTCGCCGGCGCTGCCAAAAGTTTCGTGCTAAACTTGAGTGTAAGGAATATTAAAATTTTTACTGGACGTCCGAAAAATGAACTATTTACTCACAACTTGTTTCGTGGCATTACTTAAAGGTCAAAATAAGACACCATGAAACTATACTTCGACTTTTATTCGCTCATGTTCAAACTCTCCAAACTAAAAAAGAAGGAGGAGATCATTCAGCTTTTTACCGAAAGCATTCAGAAGGTATTTCGTCCGGCAGTTGCAGAGTACCGGAAGTGCGTAAGTATTAAAGACGAATCAACATATGAGATCAGAACGCGAAATTCCCAATTCGGATTCATCGTGATTAAAATTAAATTTTCAATTTACAAAAATGCCAGGGTACTTATAGACAATGCCGTTCAGATGCTTGCAATCATTCTGGATCAACTGGAATTTGAAATTGAGAAGGAATGTGAGAAAAAATCGTGCGCACAAATAGACATCGAAAACACTGATGGTTCAATGAGAACCATAAAAGAACCTAAAGGATTCCGTTCCGCTACTATTAATCTGGCCGAAGATTTTTCGAATAAAGTGAAGAAGCAAACCCAGGCTGAAGAGGCAATAAAGATGAGCGAAATCCGCCTGAAGCGCGCCGAGCTTGCTTCAAAATCAGGCAATTGGGAACTTCATATTGATACACTTAAAATAATTGCCTCGGATGGCGCTACCAAAATTTTTGGCATTACAGGCGACAATTTTGATTATACGTTTATAAAAAAATTTACTCTTTCGGAATACCGTCCCTTGCTGGATCGGACTTTGAAAAACCTGTTAAAGGAAATTAGTTCATACGACATCGAATTTAAAATTAAAGCTGAGGATACCGGCCAGATAAAAGATATTCACAGCATCGCAACATTCGACCAAAAAAAAGGACTGTGTTTGGCATAATACATGACATATCATACCAGAAACTGGTAACCAAAGCACTTAAAAAGAGTGAAGACCAGTTTAAAATCCTGGTTAAGTCCATGCAGGTAGGTGTTCTTCTCCATGGCCCTGAGGCTGAGATTCTGCTTTGCAACCCGGTTGCATTAGAATTATTGGGTCTCAGCGAAGACCAATTGGTGGGTAAAACTTCTTTCGACCCGGATTGGAATGTTATACATGAGGATGGCTCACCTTTTCCCGGTTCCATATATCCTGTACCTCAGGCTATTGCCAGCCGGCAACCGGTACGCAATGTAGTTATGGGCGTGTATCGCCCTCTTACCTGCAGCCGCGTATGGTTACACGTAGATGCAGAGCCTCAGCTTAATGCCGATGGAAGTGTGCAACAGGTAGTTTGCACATTTATCAATATCACCGGGAGTAAAAATGCCGAAGCACAAATCAAAAAACTGAACGAAGATCTCGAACTCAAAGTACTAGAGCGTACCGAACAGCTTGAAGCCGCCAATAAAGAATTGGAATCATTGAGCTATTCAGCCTCCCATGATCTGCGCACTCCTCTAAGAGCTTTGGATGGATTTGCAAATATACTGCTCGAAGACTATTCGCAGGTACTTGATTCCGAAGGTAAGCGCATGCTCCGGATTATAATTGACAATGCAAATAAAATGGGCAGGTTGATTGATGATTTACTTTCATTCTCCCGGTTGGGCAAGCAGGAAATGGAATTAACGAAAATAAATATGCAGGAGATGGCAAGCTCAGTTTACCATGAGCTTTTAACAGAAAAAGATACCGAATTAATTCATTTCAGTATACAAAACATTCCCGATTCCAATGGCGATCCTTCATTGATGCGGCTGGTTTGGACAAATCTGATTGCCAATGCAATTAAATTTTCATCCCAAAAAACAGATCGAACTGTTGAAATCGGTTTCAAAGTCAAAGGATCAGAAAATATTTACTATGTGAAAGATAACGGTGAAGGTTTTGATATGTCACATTCAGGCAGTTTGTTTGCAGTTTTTAAACGCCTGCCTACTGCAAAAACCTTCGAGGGTACAGGCGTGGGACTCGCTATTGTGCATCGTATCATTAACCGCATGAACGGCCGTATTTGGGCCGAAGGGGAAGTTGGCAAAGGTGCGACATTTTATTTTGCACTGCCGGCGAATAACGAAATCCAATTAGTGGATGAAAATAAATTATTAATAAAATTGCTTGTTGAAAACAGATGAGGAAGAGTGAGTAACTAAGATGGAAGAGTGCCCTTGGTCCCGATATTTATCGGAATCGCTCAGGGTGACAAAAGTGAATAACGAATAACAATGAGTTGGCAGCGATCAGCTACAATCCACCTTCTGTGTCAAAAACCTGGAGTTTGCGGCTATGCTCCAGAAAAGCAAAAAATCCTATTTCCTTCTCATCAGCAGAAGGTGCCGAAGGCGGATGAGGTGAATAATGAAAAATGAAAAATATTTTTATTACTTAAATACTTGTTTTCAATAAGCCTCTTCAAGGGTTTAGATTTGCTTGTATACAGAAAAAGAGAATAGTGTCAGCACAACCGAAGGGTTTCTGGTACTGAACTGGAAATTAAACATTTGAACGCTTAGCATTGAACACGCAGCATTGAATGCCGCAGGCATTGACCCGAAGCATTAATCGACCACCAAATAATAAGTTTTACAACTAGTCAATTAACAATTATGAAAAATAAAATCGTCACAATTCTAGTAATCGACGATAACCAGGATAGCCTGGTAGTCCTAAAGGCATTGTTATCCGAAACATTCCCCAAGGCTACTATATTCACAGCTCAGTCAGGCGAAAGTGGCATTGAATTATGCAAAACGCTGAAGCCTCATGTGGTACTTCTCGACATTGCCATGCCGGGAAGGGATGGCTACGAAGTTTGTGCCTCACTGAAAGCTGATAACCAAATCAGCCATATACCGGTAGTGATGCTCACCGATACCACAGTTAATGCTAAAAGCCGCATTATGGCTATGGAGGCTGGAACTGATGCTTTTCTTGCCAAGCCTATTGATGAATCGGAACTTACCGCCCAGATCAGGGCCATGCTCCGTATAAAAGAAGCGGAAGATCTGAAAATATCTGAGAAAGAGCATCTGGAAATCCTGATACAGCAGCGCACTATCGAACTGGAACGAGAACTTAACAAACACAAAAAGACAGAAAAAGAGCTTCAGAAAACCATTGATGAACTCGAAAAAAGCAGGGGCTCCGAACTGAACCTACTCAATAATCTGCGTTCGGAAATCCTGGTGCGTAAATCCGCCGAAGTAAAAGTACTGAGTCATTTGGTAGATCAACGTATTATTTCGGAATTTTCAAGAGCCTTAGTTGGTATTAAATCGAAAGTTGAAATCTACGAATACATCGGCAGACGTATATTTGAAGTAGCAAGTGATTCAATAGTGATGGTTGTAAAATCTGATTCTGAAAATCTGGAACTAAGAATCAGCCATATTTTGGGGGCAGACAACATCATCGGAAAAGTAAAAAGTTCAACAGGGTTTGATATGCTCAGCCTTGTAATTCCGGTTGCCAGCCTTTCTGACAAGGAAAAAGCCTTGTATTACACCAAGGAACTTATTTGTCTTACAGATAATGTTTTATATGTCCTGTCAGCACGCACAGTAAACAAAAAGGTTTGCAAAACCATAGAGATGATGGCAGGCATACGCAGAGTTTATACCGTTGGATTTACCTGGGAAGACAAGCTGTACGGTGGTATTGCCATAATGTGCAAAAACGATTCCGATTTCAACCAGATTGCCCTGGTCGAAAACCTGGTGAATCTCGCATCAGTAGCCCTTCAGCGGTTGTATGCAGAAGAACAGCTACAAAGAGAACATGATAATCTGGATGCTATTCTTTCATCCTCACCGGTCGGAATGCTGGTAATTGATGAAAATGAGCAGGTTGTGACAGCAAACCAGGCGGCTTGTCGGCTTTTTAAGCGGGATCTTCATCAGATGCAAAAACGAAAATGTGGCGATTTTTTAGGATGTGTCAACAGTTTTGAAACTAATAAAGGCTGTAGCTACTCATCTAAGTGTCATGCATGCGACATACTGGCATCCATCAGAGCTACATTATCCGGAGAACAGAATATTCAGGATCAGGAATCAGAAATTATTGGGCAGAACCCCGATGGAACTCCTACAATCTGGTTACAATATAGCACTGAGGCACTTTTACTCAACGAAAAAAAACATATTATACTATCGCTGAATGATATAACTAAGCGTAAGCAGGCAGAGCAAGAAAAAATGCAGACTGAAAAGCTTTACCAATCCCTCATCGAACATGCACCTGATGGAGTCCTACTTATTAGTTTTGACGGCGAGTATAAGTTTGTAAGCAGTTCAGCACTTCGGATTTTCGGATATGAGCCAGGTGATGGTCCGAATGCGAGGCCAAATGAACTTACTCATCCCGATGATTTGCCAAAAGTTATGGCAACACTCGACGAACTTATTCACAACCCTGAAATAGTTCCAACTCTTGAATACCGTTTTCAAAAAAAAGATGGTTCGTGGCGCTGGATAGAAAGCACGTTCAGCAACCTGCTTTCCGATACCATTGTCGAAGCCATAGTTATCAATTTTCGCGATGTAACAGAGCGTGTGGAGGCCGAAGAAGCCATGAAAGTGAGTGAAACCAAATACCGCGAATTGTTCGATGCCAACAAAGACGGTATCTCTATTTTTTACATTAACCCTGATAATACGCCAGGCAAGTTTGTAGAGGTTAACAAGGCAGCTTCCGAAATGTTGGGCTATACTCACGATGAATTTCTGAATTTTACGTCCGCAGAATTGGAAGTGAACGAAAACAGAGCGAGTATGGAGCAAATAGAAAACGAAATTCGCGAAAAAGGGTTTGCCAGTGTCGAAACCAAAATCAGGTGTAAAAACGGGAATCTCCTGGATGTTGAGGTACTGGTAATACGGATTCATTATAATAACCGGATGGCGCTGATGAATATTGTGAGGGATATTTCCGAGCGCACACATGCTGCCGAAGCCATTCAGGAAAGAGATGAGCAGTTATCAACACTAATAAATACAACTTCAGATATTATATGTTTTAAGGACGGAGAAGGCAGATGGCTCAGAGCTAACAAGGCCATGCTGGAAGCCTTCCGGTTAACTAATATTGATTATCAAAATAAAAATGATGAAGAACTCGCGGAATTTACACACCAGACGTTTAAAGGAGCGTTTTTAAATTGCGATGATTCCAATGAAAGAGCATGGCAAAATAATGGCATGATCATAGAGGAGGAAATTATACCAGTTGTCGGTGATGAAGACAGAACTTATGAAGTTGCCAAGACCCCACTGTTTCATGCTGACGGAAGCCGTAAAGGCCTGGTAGTTTTTGGCAGGGATATTACCAAAAGAAAGCAGGATGAAGAAGCATTGAAAGAATCGAAACAGCAGTTACTTGACATTATCGACTTCCTGCCGGATGCAACCTTTGTTATAGACAATGATAAAAAAGTAATTGCCTGGAACAAGGCCATGGCGGAAATGACCGGAATAAGTAAAACGGATATGATCGGGCATGGAGATTTTGAATATACCGTCCCATTCTACGGTAAAAGGCAAAAGCAATTGCTCGACCTCATTGATTTGCCGGATAATGAACTCAAGGCCAGGTATAGTAATTTTCATCGGAAAGGCGATTCGATTTATGCCGAAATTTTTGCACCCGCGCTATACAACGGCAGGGGAGCCCAAATTTCGAATGTTTGTGCGCCTATATACAATAGCGGCGGCAAACGCATCGGAAGTATAGAATCGGTGCGCGATATTACTTTTATTAAAAAGGCCGATATGGCTTTAAAGGAAAGTGAAGAGAAGTACCGCTCCATGGTTGACCTGCTACCCGATGCCGTATTTATTCATGACGGTGAAAATGTATTGTTTGCCAATGCTGCAACCTGTAAACTGATAGGAGTTGATTCCCTCGATCAGGTACCAGGCAAGACAATATTCGATTTTGTGCATCCCGACTACAGGAAGCGGGCAAAAAAAAGGATTAAAGAGGTATTTTTATCCGGCAAAGCTGTTGCCTTTATAGAATTCAAATTTATGAATATACATGGTGATGCAATCGATGTTGAATCTATCGGCATACCGGTTATATTCATGGGCAAACCTGCCATACAGTCTATTGCCAGGGATATTACAGCCCGTAAAACAGCTGAAAAAGAGATATTCATGAAGGACGAATTGCTTCACCTTACAGGAGAAATGGCTAAGGTTGGAGGATGGGAATTTGATGTAAAAACTAATGAAAGAACATGGACTGACGAAGCTCTCAGGATTTTCGATGTAGAACCAGAAAGAATTAGAGGTATTGATTATGAAGCCAACTTCTTTAAAGACGAATCATTGTTTAAAATTAGAGAAGCAGTAAAAGCCGCCATTGAAAAAGGCATACCCTATGATATGGAGCTGGGAATAACCAGTGCCAAAGGCTTAAAAAAGTGGATCCGCACTATAGGAATCCCTGAAATGGATGGCAACAAAACCAGCAAACTCAGAGGAATTTACCAGGATATAACCAGCCGAAAAGAAGCGGAAATTATCCTTGAAAATGAACGAAAAAGCCTTCGTACTCTTATCGAAACTATTCCCGATATGGTCTGGCTCAAGGATCCTAAAGGCAAGTACCTGTTATGCAATCCAACCTACAAACACTTCTGCGGGGTAAGTGAAGCCGAAATTGAGGGTAAAACCGATTTTGATTTCGAAATGGTTGAAATGGCTGAAGTGTATGAAAAACAGGATCGTCATGTTCTAACAACCGGAAGCCCGTCATTTTACCAGGAATGGATGACAAACCTTACTACCAATCAGGAACGCCTTCTGGATGTCATCAAAACACCTATGTACGATTCGGAAGGTAAACTTATAGGAGTCCTTGGCGTAGCAAGAGATATCACTGAGGTTCACCAGTCGCAGGAAACACTCCGCGAACGCGAAGAATTATTTTCAGCCATTGTAAACCAGGCGAATGATGCCATAGTAATGATAGATATTGATACGGCTGAGATCCTGGAGTATAACGAAGCTGCTTACACCGGACTCGGCTATACAAATGAAGAATTCAAAAAACTTAAGCTGTTCGATATTGAAGAAGCCATAAAACCGGATAAGTTGCTTCAGTACCTGCAGGATTTAGTACAAGTAGGCGCCAAAGTATTTGAAACCAAACATCGTACTAAAAATAGCGAAATCAAAGACGTACGGATTAGCTCCCGTGTTATAAATCTACATGGAAAAGCCTACCTTACTACCATTTGGACCGATATTACCGAAAAAAACAAGAATGAAGCCTTGCTCAGGGAAAAAGACCTTATTTTTCAGTCGCTGCTCGAAAACAGCCCCTTTTACATCTTTTTTAAGGATCATAATTCGAAAGCACTTCATTTGAGCAGCAATTACCGGAATTTATTTGGCAAAGATGAAAAAGAAATTATAGGCAAAGATTTAAATCAACTTTTCAGCCCGGAATATGGCAAACCTCTGATAGCCGCAGAACAACAACTACTTAAAGATGGCAAACATATTGAATATGAAGAGTTCATAAACGGGAGATATTATTCTACCACCAAATTTCCTATTCTAAGCGACAATGCTTCTCCTATGATTGCCGGTTTCACCATTGATGTTACAGACCGTACACTGGCAGAACAGGAAATAACTAAACTGAACTCAGAGCTGGAACAACGGGTAAATCAGCGTACCACCCAACTTGAACACGCAAACAAAGAACTGGAAGCTTTCAGTTATTCGGTATCGCACGACCTGCGCGCCCCACTTCGCGGGATCGACGGCTGGAGCCTTGCATTGCTGGAGGATAACGGTGAGCAACTTGATAAGCAGGGCCATATTTACCTCGACCGCGTTCGCAGCGAAGCCCAGCGCATGGGCCACCTGATTGATGATCTGCTCAAACTTTCGAGGGTAAGCCGTTTCGAAATGAAACAAGATGAAGTAAATCTGTCAGCTATTGCGCACACTATCGTAACCCGGTTAACAGATGCAAACCCAAGTCGCCAGTTTGAATTTACAATCGCAGAAGGTATCAGGGTAATCGGCGATCATTCCATGCTCGAAATCGTTCTGACAAACCTCCTTGATAATGCATGTAAATTTACAAACCAGAAACCGTTTTCCCTTATTGAATTTGGCATAACCGAAGCCGCAGGACAGCATGCATACTATGTACGCGACAACGGAGCTGGGTTTGACATGGAAAATGCGAAAAATCTGTTTGGCGCATTTCAGCGGATGCATAAGCAAACGGAATTCCAGGGAACAGGTGTTGGGCTGGCTACCGTGCAGCGAATCATTCACCGTCATGGGGGTAAGATATGGGCCGAATCAAAAGCAAATAAGGGAGCTACATTTTACTTTACGACAAATGTGGCAGGTTAGATAAGGATTGATGGGATTGATGGGATCGATGGGATCGATGGGATTGAAAATATTTACGATTGACGAATAACGAGGTACAAATGGTTCAGGCAATCGTAAATCGCCTACTTTTTTGTTATGAGTTTCTTATAACCCCATTCGTAAATCGTACCTTAAGACTTGGAACATGGAATTTGAAACCTGCGATTTGAAAGCCGAAACCCGGTCAGAGAGTATACCCCGCTATAAGGGCCAGCGGCCATACTGCCATCGAAGTAACACCTATCCAATACCAGCCGTTTTGAATCGGCATATGAATATCCCTGACTACGGTTTTATCAACTCCGTCTAATTTTACTCCCATTGCGACTTGCAGCTTCTCTTTTTTAAAACCTGAACTTGACGAGCAACTGATTTTGTAATTACCTGCCGGCACATTCAGTATTGTAACTGATTTTGCCTGCATGCCTTCAACAATCAGGTTATCGTTGATCATGACCTTAGTTTTATGGGATATTTTACCGTATTTCAATACAATTTTCGAAGTATTGGAAGTTTCGGACTGGTAGTTTACCAGGATGTTTTTAGCGCACGAAGACGCCAAAAATGCTGCCAAAATCAGGAAATAGATAAACCTCGTCTTCATAGTTTCAGTGTTTATTCCGGCCATAAATTATCGGATGGCAATGGGATGTTTATAATTAATTGCGATTTTTCGAAAAAGTAATATCCCATTTGCCTTATAAACAGAAGTAGAAGATGGAAAAGCAGTAGAGGCTTAGAACAATTTTCATTGAAATCAGGCAATATATGGCACACCAAAAGATTTGCATAACAGGGTTCGAACTTTTCCCATCGCCTTTACCCTACCTGAAATTTATAAACTGAAATTTGAAACATCTGGTTCGGGAATAAAGTATTTTTTGCTCAACTTCGTAAATCATGGCTTGAAAAGAAATACTGATAAGAGTACCACACCCAAAGCAAGGATAAATTTTATAGGCGGAAATAATAAAAGCTTGTCGGAGGATTTTCGTTAATTGAAAATAGTAAATACCAATAAGCGAATGATTGATTCGGCATTGCCAAACCTGGAATTCCAGCCGGCTGAAGATAAATAACAAGGTATTGAAATCAAGGCATTTAAAAAGAGCTTATATGAATTGCAAATTTCATATAAACAAATAAGCCGGTGCTTAATCCAAACCTGTACAGGATTAAAACCGCAAATGAAAAAATGATAGCAAAAATTGCCCTTGCCGTTCTGTCGCGCATAATTACTGTCTTTAACGGATGCTGTGCGGGTCTCAGTTTTTTATTAAACAGAGGAGGAATAACTGCAAAAAGCACTGAAAGCAGGATAACCACATCATAAACCTGGATATTGGAATGCTGGGGTGTGATATTTGGAATTTTGATAATGATGAGCAGCAGTATGCCCAACAGGGCGGGCAGCACCATACGGTTAATCAGGATAAGAGGAATATTGTTGCCATGTTTCCTCAGCAGACGGATTTCAAGGATAAAACGGGTATACTTCAAGCCAATCAAGGCCATTGCACCAAGCGATAGGATTGAAATTAAGAGCCTGAATATGAAAGCTGTTTGTTGCCCGTACATCATATAACCAAAGCCTTGCCGGGTGAAAGCACCTGCCACTAAAGCACCGCTAAAGTGTGCCATCGAAAGTAAAAAAAGCCAAAAAATAAAGGTCTTAAACTGCGTGCCTAAATTTTTTACTATCAAAAGCACTGTAAAATATACCATACTTAATACCAGGGAGATGAATGGCCCGGCTATAGCGATAGCAAAAGCATTGCTATCGGTCCATAAAGGCGAGGAACTGCTTTCGGGCCACATCACCTCGAAATAATACAGCACTCCATAGATATCGTAAAAGGAAGCCGTAAACATAACAGCCAGTGAATACGTTAGCCAGGTTATAACATAAGCCGCCATAAAAAGTCCGGCCGAACTCAGTAGTTTAAGCAGGAAAGAAAGCTTTAGCCAGGAATTTATCAGTTCACTGAAATTAAAACGAGTATGCTTCAGGCCATTTGAAAATCCTTGTACAAACTCTTTTGGTACCGGTACTGATACGGCTTCTACAACTTGAGCGCCATCATGCAATGAATGTTTGGGCGATCTTATATGTTTTCGCTTCCCGGTAAAGAGTCTTTTGAAATTATGAATTGACTGTGTGAAATTTCGAAACCACCCTTGGTGACGTTTTTGCCTGTGAGGGTGAATTCTTCCTCTATCCGGTACTTTGGGTGTAATTCCGCGTTCATTTATTCCTGTTGAGGTTACAGGATTTGCCTGTATAACTTTATATTCACCATCTTTATCCAGTTTGTAAAATAATTCCCGCTTTCGCAGATCACTGCCATCGCCGGCCAGTTTTTCAAGCTCCGACACTTGTCTGGAATTGGAAATATTACGACTATGACTGCGGTTTACAACAAATAAACCTGACAACCTGTATTTCAGTTGCTGCATCCATCCTTTCTTTGGCTTTTGCCTTTGATGGTGTGCCCGCACACCTGCCTGGCGCTGATGAACATTTCCCTTAGCAGGCAATTCGACTGAAGATGAATCCTTTTCCTCCACTGGTACACCTGAGTCCTCCCCTGCCTCAGTTTTCTTAAAATGAGTACGATGCACTTTTTGTTTGCTATGGCTATATCCCATCCATTTTCTGATTCCTGATAATAAGCTGCGGCGGTGATGTCGGGAATGCTTGGCCATATAAATTAATCACTTTTTGAAAGGCAAATATAATATTTAGTTTATAGCCAAGCCATAGCAAAATAATGATTTAAACAGGACAATAATAAAAGGAGGAATAAATGATGTATGATCTTTTTCACAACCGTATTTTAAACGAAATCACTATTGCAAAGTTAACTCTGGCGGTAGTGGATTATTTCGATGATGCCTTTGTGTGGAAAACCTCACAAAACCAGTTGTTCACAGGTATTAATCAAAGAATACTAAATCACGCTTTAAATTAAATGATGATCCATGCAGTTAATGAATTACCCAAATTCAGTCTTTTATCAATGTTTCCTTATTAAAATCAGGTTCCCTGCTCAAAGCTATTCATTTTCCCTTCTCCCTGAGTTACCCAAACTCCGGCACCAAAAATTTCTGTAGTACGGCAAGCAGTTTTTCCCTATTCACAGGCTTCGAAAGAAATTCGTTGCATCCCGCGTGAAAGGCATCATTTTCGTCGGCAGAAGAAACATAGGCTGTTTGGGCTATTATCGGGAGAGCGGGAAGAAAAGTCCGGATTTCGGTTGTTGCTTCAAGGCCGCCCATAACCGGCATTTTCATGTCCATGAGAATCAGATTTACATCGGAATTCCGACGGCATATCTCTACAGCTTCTAGCCCGTTTTCGGCATGTATTACAAGATATCCAGCCCGTTTCAGGGTAATTTCAAGATATTTGTAGTTAAACTCATCATCTTCGGCTATAAGGATCAAAGCGGATTTTTCCCTCTCGCGTACTTGAATTACATTAACTTCTTTAGCGGGAACTGAGGCAATTACGCTTTCGGGCAACGTAAAATAAAAGGAAGACCCTTTACCCTTCACTGATTCGACCCGGATCTGACCACCAAGTATTACCAATAATCCCCGGGCAATGGATAGGCCAAGTCCGCTTCCTTCATAACTGCGCGCCTGCGAAGAGTCAGCCTGTGTGAAATAGTCGAAAATGGCATCTGTCTGATCACTATCGATGCCTGAGCCTGAATCCGAAATGAAAAACTCAATAACTTTCGGTTTATATCTGAATCCAAATGAAATTGATCCTTTGTCAGTATATTTTACAGCGTTATCGAGTAAATGTGAAATTATTTTCCGAAGCATTTCCTCATCGGTGTTAATCCGGATATCGACAGCCCTTTCCGGTTTCTGAAGCAACAAGCTAATTTGCTTATCTTTACATCGTTCACTAAATTCCTTCCTAAGTTCTGTGAGAAGGTTATCGAGAGAAAAAAGTTTGCTGTGCGCTTCCATGTTGCCCGAAACTATTAACGAACTGTCCATATAGTTGTTAATGGTATTTAGAAGCCGGGTACCGCATTTTTTGATAATGTCGTTATAACTTATTTTTTGTTCGTTCGAAATATCATCCTCCACCATCATTTCGCTGAATCCCATGATGCCGTTAAGAGGGGTTCGCACTTCGTGGGAAATATTGTTGATAAAAGCTGTTTTAAGCTTATCCGTTGCTTCGGCTTTATTTTTTGCTGCAATCAGATCTTCGATCATACGACGCTTCTCTGTCACATCTTCCTTTATACTTACTAAATGCGTTATCTGTCCGGTTTCATTAACCATAGGAGATATCATGGCATTCTCCCAATAGAAGTCACCATTTTTCTTACGGTTCATCATTTCACCGGTCCAATCTTTGCCTGATAATACCGTGGCCCACAAATCCTTGTAAAATCCAATGGGTTGGTTACCCGAATTCAGAATGCGCGGGTTTTTACCCATTACCTCACCAGAACTATAACCTGTGGTTTCGGTAAACCGCTTGTTAACATATTCAATTTTACCATCAATACCGGTAATCAGTATCAGAGCCGGATTTTGCTCTACTGCACGCGAAAGCACACTGAGTTTCTCTTCAGCTTCTTTCTTTAGTCTTAGGATAGCCTTTTTCTCAAGGGCAGCTTTTAAAGCCTGACCCAGTCGTTTCATGTTATCCTTTAAAATATAATCATCAGCGCCTGCTTTCATGCATTCAACGGCAGTTTCCTCATTGTTCGAACCGGTGACGAGTATAAATGGCACATAAGGGGCTAGTTCTGCTCTTATCAGGAGCGCCTGCCTTCCATCGAAAGTGGGTAATGAATAATCGGAAAGAATAATATCAGGATCAAACTCTTTCAGGGCTTCAATGTATTCTTTTTTCGTTTCAACAACCAGAGAGGTTATATTAAATCCGCTATTTTTTATCTCACGCTTTATAAGGTCAGCATCCAGAGTAAGATCCTCTACCAGTAATATTTTGAGTCGTGCATCCATAATATCAATTTTGAAATTGCCCTAATTTAAAACGAATACTCTTGTCCATTTCCAAAAAGCCTGAACTTGCTGATGTACAGTAAATAAAATCTTTTGCTAAGTTACTTTATTTTTTGACAAAGCCAATCTCAATATCCTTTGTTTTTTTCAATATTCACGTATGGAGGAATATTAATATGGTTCTGAAATTGGCTTTATTGAGATGCTTATATTTGTAAATATTTAAACATGCAAAACTACTCCTCCATAATTGATCACAACAGCCGAATTCAGCAATTGCATTTTCAGGGAGTTTCCATATTCTCCAACCCAGGGCCAGCAGGATCTGATAAAGAGACTTGCCGACTTCGTTGTTTCGGAGCATGGTCAGTTTCCACTCTTCCTGCTCGAAGGCTATGCCGGAACCGGTAAGACTACTGTAGTAAGCACTCTGGTGAAGGCGTTGCCAAAAGTCGGATATAACGCAATATTGCTGGCTCCTACAGGCAGAGCCGCTAAAGTACTGTCGCTTTACGCTCAAATGCCGGCCTATACTATTCACAAACGTTTATACAGGCCTGCCATGGATGGCGACGGGCAAGTTCACTTCCAGGTACTTCCCAATAAATCAGTACGCACACTTTTTATTGTGGATGAGGCCTCCATGATTCCTGACGGCCGACAATCGGGTGAAAGCGGCGCCTTTCAATCGCGCAATCTGCTCGAAGACCTCATAGGCCATGTGTATTCGGGTGATCATTGCAAAATGCTTTTCCTTGGCGATTCGTGCCAGCTGCCACCGGTCGGCATTAATCAAAGTCCGGCACTTGATAAGGAAATATTAAGGGAATCTTTTTACCTAGATCTTGATACATTTATACTTTCTGATGTAGTAAGACAATCTCTGGAATCCGGGATTTTATCGGTGGCGACCCTTATCCGGTCAAAAATAATCCAGCAGGTAAGCGGACTTCCTTTACCTCTTTTCGGAAAGGAAAACGAATTTGCCGATGTAATAAGCATAACCGGTATTGATATGCCGGATGCCATGCAGCAAGCTTTCAGCGATTATGGTCGTGAAAATACTGTAGTGATTACCCGCTCGAACAAGCGCGCCAACTTGTTCAACCAGGCCATCAGGGAGCGAATTCTTTTTCATGAAAATGAGCTGGCAGCAGGCGATCACCTAATGGTAGTCCGTAATAATTATTTCTGGCTGCCCGATGAATCGAAAGCCGGTTTTATTGCCAATGGCGACATTATTGAAGTACAGAGCCTTCGAAAAACGGAAGAACTATATGGTTTCAGATTCGCCGAAGCAACGGTTCGCATGGTCGACTATCCGGATGAACCATCGTTCGATGTAAAGCTGTTGCTGGATACTATCAATTCCGAAGGCCCGGCGCTGAACTACCAGGATAACCAGCGGCTTTTTAATGAAGTGATGGCTGACTATATGGATGAGGGGTCGCGACGTAAACGGATGGCTTCCATTAAGACGAACCCGTTTTACAATGCTTTGCAGGTAAAACATGCAAGCGCGCTTACCTGCCACAAGACCCAGGGCGGACAATGGGATGCCGTATTTATTGAGAAAGGTTTCCTGAAAGATGAAATGATTGATCACGAATATCTCCGTTGGCTATATACCGCCGTTACCCGTGCCACGAAGAAGCTTTTTCTTATTAACTTTGAAGAGCGTTTTTTTGATTGATTTCGGATTTATGAATGAATAACGAATAGTGAAAAATGAAAAATATAAATTAACAATTGTTGACCATCATATGGCTTCTTCCCCCCTAAACTCTTCAAACCCTTCAAACTCCCCAAACTCTTCAAACCCCCAAAAAATGCGCATAGGATTTGGATACGATGTACACCGTTTTGCCGATGGACGCGAGCTTTGGCTCGGAGGAATTAAGATACCTCATCATCAGGGACTGCTTGGCCATTCGGATGCGGATGTGTTGATTCACGCTATTTGTGATGCCTTGCTTGGAGCAGCAGCCCTGGGAGATATAGGGAAATATTTCCCGGATACCGATCCCCGATATAAAGGTATTGACAGTAAGATTCTTCTCACTGAAACAAGTAAACTGTTAGCTTCGGCAGGATTTACAATACAGAATATTGATTGCACTATTGCCATGCAGGCGCCAAAGATTGCACCTTACATCGAAGAGATGCGAAGCAAACTGAGCGAGCTCCTCAACCTTAATTTGGGGCAGGTTTCGGTGAAAGCTACAACTACCGAAAAATTAGGTTTCGAAGGGCGCGAAGAAGGCGTTTCGGCCTATGCCGTTGTTTTGCTGGCCTAATTCAGTATTATTGGTTTAAAGTAAAAAAGGTTGCCCTTACCAGGCAACCTTTTTTGTAAATTTCTTACCGGAAATAATTATCTCACCGAGGGCGCGTCAAAATTGATCAGCAGCGAAAAACGCAACGTATGTTCCAGCGGATTCTGTGTTTCTATGGGTATGAGGTACGAGAAATCTATACCTATGATATTATACCTGAAACCAGCTCCGAGGGTGAAATATTTACGGTTACCTTTATTTTTATTTTCGTAGAAAAAGCCACCTCTAACTGCAAACTGTTGAGCGTACCAGTATTCCATACCAGCTGAAATGTTGATTTCGCTCATTTCTTCCTTAAAACCGCCCGGTGCATCATAAAATGAATGTATCATCCCCACAGGAACAGACACATTCGGATCCATACCACTGATGATGGTATCGCCACTTGTAATAGCATTGGTTGGCACAAGCAGTTTATTAAAATCAACCATAAACGACATCTGATTATAGTCGTCGAGGTTGAGAGTTAGTGAAGGACCGATTTTTAGGTTGGTAGGAATAAAATCTTTGCGGGTATTATCGTCGCTGTATGAAATCTTTGTACCAATATTCGAAATATTCATTCCCCACGAAAAGTCGCCGGATATCTTATCAAATTGTATGGGGAAGCGCTGAAACAATGAAACATCGGCAGCAACCGAATTTCCCGGCTTGGTTGCCTGTCCGCCAACATCCTGACCCTGTGTTAAATTTGAATGGATATACCTTCCTGCTATACCCATCGAGAGAGTTGGAGTAAGAAACCTGGCGTAAGTAGCATCAACAGCAAATTCATTTGGGCGGTAGTTACCTATCGACCAGCCGTTAGCATCTGTGAAATTGATATCGCCAAGGTTAAAATAACGCAATGACATGGCAACAACCGATTCCTTATCAATTCGCTTAAAACCACTCACGTAGGCCAGATTAATATCGTTAACTATACCTTTTAACCATGGGCTATAGGATATTCCAACTCCCATATCTTTCTTAATATACGCATACTTTGCCGGGTTATAATGCATCGAAAATGCATCCGGTTCGGAAGCTACCCCTACATCACCCATAGCACCTCCGCGGGCATCAGGAGCAATCATCAGAAATGGCACAGCTGTAGTGATGGGATTGAACAACTGACCAATATAATTTTTGGGTGTTGTTGCAGTAACAAATTGAGCTTTTGCTGAAAATATTCCAGATATTAACAACAAAAGTGTTAAAAATGAGAGTTTACTGAATGTCATAAGCTTTTAAAAATAAAGTCCCGAATTTATTAAAATATTACTTTCCGTATGATTAACGGCGATAATAAAATGTTATTGCACGGGGGAGGTTTTTTCTGTGAAAAGGGGTTTGAAGATTTTGGAGTTAAAGATTTTCGGAGTAACAAAGCCAGACAATGGTTATACAATGGTCATTCAATGGTCATTCAATGGTCAGACAGTTGTCAGACAGTTGTCATTCAGTTGTCAGACAATGATTAGACATTTGTCATTTGTTACAAATTTCAAGTACCGTGTTCCAATTTCCTAGTTCAAAGTTCAAGATTTGTGTTCGTACAGTCGTAATATAGATGTTCAAGAGTTCAATGCTTCGCGTTCAAGGGTTTCAGCATTCGTGCAGTCGTCTTCCTGGATTTTCAAACTCTTCAAACCCTTCAAACCCTTCAAACCAAAATCTACTTCACCTTAACCAACCTACTGGATTTTATAGTTTCGGACTTGCCATCGTTTAACCGCAATACAATAAGGTAAATGCCGGGAGGAACCGTTGATCCGGATGCAGTTCGGCCATCCCAGGTCAGGATTCCCGCTTTGTATCCCTGATGCAGAAACTCGCGTGAAATTGTTGTAGAAACCAGCGATCCGTTTATATTAAACACTTCCAGGTTTGCTGTCAGGGGCAAATCAATCAGACTGGTTTTAAATTCAACATTAACTTCCTCCCTGAAAGGATTAGGATATACATTGACAACCATTTTCCGTACCTCAAAACTGACAGTTACCTCTGACGAATTATTAAAAACGTCCCAGGCCTTTATGGTAATTGTATGAGTGCCTTCGGCGAGTTGTGAAAGCCTGTAATTCAGCACTCCGGATTGGTAACTGTCGAGATCGGCACTAAAGTAACTATTCATCACAATGGCTGTTGAATTATCGCCGTCGAGGGTAGCAACAATATCATGGCCTATTCCGTTGCCGATAGTGTTAATGCCACTTGCATCGCTCAATGTGGAAATAAGCAAAGGTGAATCGCCGGTAATTCCGCCATCTTTAAAATTTCGGTCATCCAAAAATATTGAAATCTTTGGGCCCTCCGAATCAATATTCTCGGTTCCCGATCCACCGATCAAAAGTTGTTTGCAAAATCCATTTGCATCGATAGAACCATTATGCGCATAGTACGAAATTTTACCCGGACCATAACTGTAATCAATATCACGGGGGACAACGAAGTTGACC
Organism: Bacteroidales bacterium; assembly: GCA_038237165.1. Taxonomy (GTDB): domain Bacteria; phylum Bacteroidota; class Bacteroidia; order Bacteroidales; family UBA4417; genus UBA4417. The sequence goes on from JBBRYZ010000006.1 coordinate 29,163, forward strand.
GTGAATTCGCCATTGGTCACAGTTGCCCTGCCCTGGTAAATGTAATTATCCTGCATCGTATAGGTATCCGGATAGTCGCCAGGTAGCGAGCCTAAGGTTTTGAGCGTACGAACCTTATCAAATACTTTTACATCTACAATTCCATTAAATCCGCCTAGCTTATTTCCTGATCCATCGGCAACAATACCTTTTATTTCAACAGGTTTCATGGCAGGAATGGTATCAGAAATCTGGTTCAGATCATGGCCGTTAATCTGCTTTGTGATAACATTATATTCTGGGTAAGCCAGCCGCAAAGCCGGATCGCCAAGTAACACAAAATTACGGACCAGCGAAGCATTGCTGCCACCCTCCTTATTCTTGGCATATGCAATTACATCTCCAAAGCGTGGATATTCGCCATTGTATTTTGAGAAAAGGGTATCGTAGAAATAGAGCGTAAGTCCGATATTAGTGCCGGCATTTGCAAGACGCGTTGTTGTAAACAGAGCGATGCCACCTCCTGCCGGATTCAGGAAAACATGTTCGCCGGCCGAAGTAGGCCTGGTAGGGTCGTCGTACCGGCTGAATTCGCATGTAGCTGTCATAAAAACAGGCATATGAGCGTAATTAGTCCAGGAATCAATTTGGCGTATGGTAAGTATTCCTTCTTCGGCCCAGCTTGATTCGCCGCCATGACCTGTATAATTGATCATCAGAACCCCGTTCTGAACATTCGAAGTAATACCGGCGTTGGCTTCCGGGCATCGCTGTCCACTTGGGGTCGATACCGGAGTATAAGCATCGATATATATTTTATCTAAGTTAAAGACCGGTGCAATAGACTCTATCAACGGACAGATTTGTTTTTCAACCTGTCGGAAATGTGTATTTGAATTTCCGTTATCTGCGACAAAGCACAGCTTATTCCGCCAATCACCAAGATTGGCATCGCTGTTGGTGGCATAGAAGATGCATTTATCAACAGCCAGCTTTGCTTGTTCCGGAGTATTTACAGGAAAACGGCCAATACCTATATCTATCAGTCCGAATGCATCATTGCCTTCGTTAGCATCAAGTATCCCGAAAAAATCATCGCTGGAGTATGAATATACTAAACTAAGTGATTCCTTCGTCTGGAAAGTAAGGACCTTATTGGTATTGTTTGGGACACGGTCCTTGAAATCAAAAGATCCATCGCCGAAAAGAAGCAGGTAATGAAGTTTATTGCCGGCAGCTGGTTTCTGGTACAACAACCGGGCAAAATCACGAATAGCGGATACATCCTGAGCGCCCGATGAAAATTCATTATAAATCTGCTCGTTTGTGGCCACCGAAACTCTTAGTCCGTCGAAAATACGATGGTGATCAGCCAGGCGGTTAGCCTGATCTAGGAAATCCTTGTTGGTTACTATAAGCATATCTGCTGAAGCAATCCCATGCAAATCCTGATTTATTACCTTTTCGGTAAACTTTACCGTTAGGAATTTCGTATTATCCCAGGCTATAAACTGCCTGAGCGTATCTGTTTTCAATACAAACCGGCTTACATCACCTTGTAACCCTGCCAAAATGCGTTTTACATTAACCGCATTGGTTACGTCCCAGAAGTTTACATTTGCCGATGAAGCCTGCAATTGAAAATCGGTTACCGCGCCACTGTTTACCGATGCAGGATCAGCAAAAGTCATCTGGCCGCCTGTAAATTTCAGATCGCGGGGCACATTTAGTTCCACCCAGTCGAGCCAGCCAATGGCAGCACCACTTCCGTTATATTGAAAGGAAACTTTTAATTTATCCGAATCAAGATTAAACGATTTTGTTTCGATGCTTTCAGTAGCATAATTATAGTTGGCGGCAGCCACACACGAGGGTGTGCCAATCGTTATTCCATTGGTTTTAACATAAAAAGTTGTTGTGTTTCCCGAATTGGCAGTAACCCGGTAACGCAGTGTTGATTGTTTGCCTGCGCTTATATTCGGAAATGTAAACTCCGGAAGTTCGAAAACCTGGTTGCCGGGGTCCATACGTTCGCCAACCCATTGTTTGCCGGAACTGATAAAATTAAGAATATCTTTTTCATAAAATACACCTTCGGTGAAACCCGTGCATGTATAATTCGGTGTAAGGCTTGACTGTTCCTGGTCAGTAATTCTCAGTCCGGTTCCCCCATCGAAATTGAGGAAATAATAAGTAAAATCAGAATAGATATTTAATGTATGCTCGAATTTGCGTGTTGCATTATTATAGGTTATTTTGTGAGGAGAAGTACCATAAAAGAGAATGTAGTCGCCGGGAGCAAATACACCTGCGCTGGCAGTTACAACACTGATGGCATTTTCGGTAAGATCATCGTACCGGCTTACGCTGTTAGCTTCGGATAAAACGCCTCCACCGTTACCAAACAACCTGATGTTATTGGGATTAACGACAGCCATATTCACACCCATTGCCTGCATTTCGGCATAGGTAACTTTATATACGCCTGTTTTATCAAGTTGTATCTTGTACCAGTTGCCTTGTGCCAGAACTGAATGTGCTGGGTAATTTGTTGATTTTAATGTTGTATTTACTGATTTTACCGGAATGTATACCAGATCGATGGTAAAGGATTTAAGACGCATGATCCCACCATCAGGATTTACAACCATGGGAACAAGAGTGAGCATAGCCATTTCAATACCTCTTTCGGTGCCGATGTCAACAACAGGTATCAGTGATTCAACGGGTTGCAAGGCATAAGTTAGCGAATCCATCATATCCTTACTCACAGGTTCCCATTCAGTATGAGTAACCAGGATATCACAACTTCCGACATTTTCAGGAAGTTTGAAAGTTTCAGAATATTCGGGAGTGAAATTTTTTGTGGCATTGTTGGATAATCCATCAGCGCAAAGCGCCCGCACAGATTCGTAGTTTATACCCTGTATGGTTTGAATGCCCGTCCAGTTTAAAACCACTTTTTTCTGAATTCCCTGCCCCAAAAGCACCGTTTGTGCAATCAGAATTATCAGAACGGTAGAAAGTATTTTTAAATATTTTTTCATAACCATTTAAATCAGAACGATTTATTTCCGGAAGATCATCTTCCCCGATGTTTGTGCAAAAAGTCCGTCTGATGTACGGACAATGAGGTTGTACACATATATCCCCGCAGGAACTCTGCTCCCGCGCTCACTAATTCCATCCCAGCGGAGTGGAGTACTTACGGAACCAATCTGGGCGGATGTTTGTTCAATCACTCTCACTAATTGCCCGGATAAGGAATATATTTCAGCCCGAACCGCAAACTCAACGTTTTGCTGGTTATGCTCAAATACTATATCGGTATAATCAATGAAAGGATTAGGGTAATTATAGGCTTTGCTGATTACAAATTCTCCGGAAGCGAAAACTTTGAAATGTATGGTTTCATCAGATGAATTATTAAATACATCCCAAACTTTTACTGTAAGTATATGTTGGCCTGGTGCCAGCAATGAGAAAGGAAACCAGATATGCCCGCTTTTATAAGTATTGATATCCGATACGTAAAAATCATTGAGGATATATGGTTCTGACGTTTTTCCGTCTAATACCGCCGTAATGTCATGACCTATACCGCTCCCTATGGTATTAATTCCGCTGGAATCGCTAAGGATAACGAGCAGCCGGGGATTCTGATCGGTGATACCGCCATCCCGGAAACTGGTGGTATTCATATACAGACTTATATCCGGACCAATGTTGTCACTCACTTCTGGTTCAGCGGAGCCGCCAACTACAACATTTGAATAGGCGCCACTGGCATCGCGTGTGCCGTCGGTTGCATAATAACTTATTTTACCAAAATCATAGCTGTATGCGATATCTTTAGGCACAATAAAAGTGAAGCTGAATTTGCCTCCGGTAACTATCACTTTACCTTTATATAGAAGGTTTTTCCGCAGCCGGAACGAATATGTTGAACCACCATCGTTGGCAAGCGTTTTTTGCATAACCGATTTATCGAAAACTGAAGGGAAAAGAGTTCCGTTAAAATCGGAAACCATTTTACCTTGTGCGTCGGCAATTATTCCATCAATATTAACCTGCATAAAAGCTTTAAGCGTATCAACATTAACACCGGGGACATGTCCATTTATTGATTTGGTGATTACTTGTAACGAAGGGAAGGCAATTGCCAGAGCAGGATCGCCCAGCAGAACATATTTCCTGCCATTTTCATTTGTACCCTTGTCGCGCTTCGAGTTCATGATAATATCGCCCATCCTGAGCCGCTCACCACCAGGCTTGCTCATCGCATACTGGTAGAATTTTTTGTTAAGTTCAAAATTAGGAGTTCCATAAGTTGGCCTCGTAGTTGTAAACAAAGCTATTCCTCCGCCTTTTGGATTAGTCAGAACTAATTCTCCGGCTGACTGTAGCGCCGGATTATCAAAGCGGCTGAATTCGCAGGTAGCCGTTACAAACACGGGCAGATTATTGATATTTGACCAATTATTAATGTCGTTTACAGTAAGCACCTCCTCATGTGCCAGGCCGGTTTCACCGCCATGACCTGTATAATTAAATATCAGGCAACCTTTCTCAATTCGTTGTGTGATTGCCTTGTTTACATCTGGGTAACGATTTCCCTCAGGAGTTGCTATCTGAACAAATGCGTCAAGGTAAATTTTATCCAGGTTTATGTCAGGATATTTATTTTCAATATCTACGGCCATTTGCTCAGCCTGCGAAATATGATCATTCAAATCTTCGTCGTCGGCAACAAAGGTGATAACATTCCGCCAATCGCCGGATATTTCGGCCGATGGAACTGAATAATGTATGATTTTATCCACTGCCTGTTCCGCTTCCAATGGAGTTTTAACCACCAGGCGTCCTATCCCTATATCAATCACATCGGCATACGACTGGCCTTCGTTGGCATCGAGCATTCCGTAATAATCGTCCGATACCAGGGAACTAACAGGACTGAAGGATTCGGGCGATTGCCACGATGGAATGAAATTGGTATTTGAAGGTATTTTATTTTTATAGTCGTAGGAAGCATCGCCAAAGAGCAAAAGGTATTTCGGCATGGTTCCCGGCGATGATTTATCGTAAAGCATTTTCATAAAATCACGGATAGCAGTGATATCAATTGTCCCGGACGAAAATTCGTTATAAATCGTCACCGGATCGAGAACCACAACATTCATATCCGAAGTGTTGGCATGGAAAGTAGCCAGCCGGATTGCCTGAGGCATAAAAAGCTGAGGGGAAAGAATAATCATATCGACACCTGCCAGAGTATGTAAATTCTGATTAGTTATTTTTTGATCAAACCGTGGCTTCAATAATTTGGTGTCATCAAAAGCGATGAATTGCCTCAGAGTATCTGAAGAAAGATTGAAAACCAAATCATTGGCATCTATGGAAGCAGCAAAAGAAACAGCATTTAACGGATCGGTTACTTCCCAAATTTTAGCTTTTCCGGCTGCTCCGTACAAGCGATATCCGGCAATATGTCCGGCACCCCGGGAATGGCTGTCGCGGAAATCAAGCTGTCCGCCTGCAAACCTTAGATCGCAGCGAGCATTTACATCGAGCAGATCAAGGTATCCGGCGGAAGAAGAAGTTGTTTTATTATACCTGACATCAATTTTCAGAGGAAGCGTAACCCCCGGTAGCCTTTTATAGGCAGTTGTGCCCGAAGCAACAGGACTATCCACATAACCTGAAATCGGCGAATGAGTAACTGTCCACGACTGTGCACCTACCGCGAACCCAAATGAACTTGCAACAACCGATTTGGCTGCTGTTACTGAGCGGATCTTTATTTCGCCACCGGCAGCAAGAGGCGGTACTTCAAAAGTGTATGTCTTATTCAGAATAACGTCGAAAATCTGTGAAAACCACTGCCTTCCCGATTTTATCAGGTTAATATTATTTTCTTCAAAAAAGGTATAAAAATCATATGAATCCACCGCGTCAGTTGTAACCAGATTTGAACTTTGTTTCAGCGAAACACGCTTTCCTGATCCCTGGTCGGTAGTAAGGAAATAGCAAATGGTATCCGCATACAAATGGGTGGTATGCTCCCAAACCTCCTGCGAATTATTGAACTGCCATGTAACCGGACCCTGGGCATAAAAAAGAATCTGGTCCGACTGATCGAATGATCCGTCGGCCTGGCCGGTAACTTCGATGGAATTTTCGGGCAAATCGTCAGCACGGGCGATGGAATTTGGCTCGGGAAGCATGGTTGCTCCCCTGCCGAAAATTCCTATTTTTAAAGGATTCACCTTTGAAGGATCAATTCCCATTGCAACCAGGTCGTTGTAACCCAGGCGGTAAATACCGGTTTGGGTAACAGCAAGTTTATACCAGTTTCCCTGCGAAAGCACTGAATTTGTAGCATAATTTGCAGTTGTTGCTGTAGTTTTCAATGAACTTGTTCTCCCTGAAAACAGAATTCCGAATGAGGATAATTTCAGTACCTCACCGGTAATTGTATCCAATCTGAAAGGAAGTATTTCAATATGAACCCCTCCCTGTTTGCGACTCATGACTTTACTTAACTTGTAAGATAAATTCGAAGGAATAGGTGTTTCTGACGATTGAACCAACGAAGTTTCATCGGCGGTAAGCGGTACAAAAACGCAATTGTCGAGGGTGATATTTTCTGAAATTTCTGAATCAAAAAATGTTTCGGTCCACACGGGCAGAGCATGTAAGGAAGGGTAAACCGCCCCATCGAACGAAATATTTCTGATCAGGCTGTCATTCAGATTAACGATTGAAGGCTTTGACCAATGCAAAGTCCGGCTGGCCTGCCAAACCTGTGCGTTCGAAAGCAAAGGCAGGAGCATAACCAACAACAGCATTTTCAAACATGGGAACTTGTTTTTCGACAATTGACCGGACTTTAATATTTTATCTGACCATTACAACAAATAAGCCCGGATTCCGCTTCAAAATCCAGACTTTATGGAACGTAAAAAAAGGTTATTTATGGCACATTTTCGTTAAAAAATAAAACGATAAAAACATTTCATTATTGCAACCGGCAGGATATTTTGCAAAAGCTTTACACATGAACGATTTATTTTGTAATATTGTCATCATAAAACTATGCATACGAAAGTATCCGTTATATTATTTTTCGGAGTTTTTCTCCTTACCGCAACAAGCGTTTCGGGACAGGATGTCGCATTCTCACAATTTTATGCCAACCCGGTTTATCTTAACCCTGCCCTTGCCGGAAACAGAATATGCCCGCGTATTACCCTTAATTATCGCAACCAGTATCCTTCCTTAGGCGATAATTATGTTACCTACAACGCATCTTACGACATATATTCACAAAAGCTTTCGGGTGGGGTAGCGGTAATGGCTAATGCTGATATGACTGGCCCACTGGGTTCGATGGCCGCAAGCGCAGTCTATTCCTACCATTTGAAGATCAGCCAGAAATTAAGCATGAATGCCGCCTTGCAGGCAGGATATTTTCAATACCGGCTTAACTGGGATAAACTTGTTTTTGAAGACATGATCGTTCCCGGAACAGGTGAAGTGATACCTGGCAATACTACTGAAGTTCAACCTCCAAAACTGAAAGTTGGCGATGTGGATTTTTCGAGCGGAATGGTTTTCGGATACGACGGAACTTATTACCTTGGCGCAGCCGTTCATCATATAACCAGTCCCGACCTTGCTTTTTACCAGGGGAATATCAGCCGTCTTGCACCCAGGCTCACACTTCATGCAGGCGCATTGTTCAATTTAAGAAAAGAAACAATTCCAGGCAAACAGAATGATGATTTTTCTCTTTCCCCAAATATAGTTTATATGCAACAAGGCGATTTCCACCAGTTAAACGGAGGAATGTACCTTAATATATATCCTTTTGTGACGGGACTTTGGCTAAGGCACAATTTTGAGAATCCCGATGCGTTAATAGTTTTGCTTGGATTTCAGCAATCCAGGTATAAAATAGGATATAGTTTTGACTATACTCTATCTCAGATGGGGATGCCCGCAGGTGGCGCCCACGAGATATCATTCGTATGGTTTTTACCTTGTCCGAAAAAAGAATTCAATTATAAGGCAATAAAATGCCCTAGTTTTTAGTTAATACCCAAACAAACCATTAAAAGAGATGTCTAACTACGGCAAAATAGCAGCAAAAGTATTGTTTGCAGCAACAATTGCACTTATGGTTTCTTGTAAGAGCAAAGAAACTTCACGCACTACAGGTTGGAAATTCAATGATCCCAAGAATGGCGGTTTCGAAGTAGCAGATTACAAGAGTCCTATTACCGGCCCCGGTCTTGTTTATATCGAAGGAGGTACCTTTACCATGGGCCGCATAAGTGACGACCCGATGTATGAATGGAATAATATTCCACGGAGGGTTACAATCCCCAGTTTTTACATGGACGAAACCGAAGTGTCTAACCTGGATTATACGGAATACCTGTATTGGATCAGCCGTGTTTTCGGAACAAGCTATCCACAGGTTTACCAGAAAGCTTTGCCCGATACTCTTGTATGGCGCGATAAACTTGGTTATAACGAACCGCTGGTTGAAACATACCTGCGTCATCCTGCATACAGGAACTATCCGGTTGTAGGTGTAAGCTGGCTTCAGGCCAATGATTACTGTCTGTGGCGTACTGACAGGGTTAACGAAATGCTCCTGGTTGAAAATGGAGTTCTGGATCTTGATCCTGCACAAAAAGATGAAAATAATTTTAATACCGAAGCTTACCTTGCCGGTCAGTACACCGGGCTGGTTAACAAACCTATGCGCGATCTCAACCCGAATGGTACCGGCGAACGAAGGGTACGCGTCGAGGATGGAATACTGCTATCAAAATACAGGCTGCCAACGGAAGCCGAATGGGAATTTGCAGCTTATGGACTTATAGGAAACACACATTTCGAACGGATAGTTGAGCGTCGTATTTATCCCTGGAACGGTACTGTGCTCCGCACTGATGATAAGAAATTCTATGGCAATTTTGTCGCCAACTTTAAACGTGGCAGGGGCGACTATATGGGTGTTGCAGGAAATCTGAATGATGGCGCCGCAATTCCTGCCGAAGTTGGCTCATTCTGGCCTAACGACTATGGCCTTTACAATATGGCCGGCAATGTGTCCGAATGGGTTATGGATGTTTATCGTCCACTGAGTTTCGAAGACGTAAGTGACTTCGCTCCATTCCGTGGTAATACTTTCCAGACCCGTCAGACTGACGGACAAGGATACCTTGTTCCTAAGGACAGCCTTGGCCGTATAAAATACCGCCCTGTTAAGGAAGAAGAAGCCATGGGTCGTTTTAACTACCGTAAGGCTGATAATATCAACTACCTGGACGGTGATAATGAGTCGTTGGCAGGTGCCGACTGGCTTGCACCAAGCAGTGAAACAGGCAGCACAACAGACAAAATGTATGAATATGGCGTTTCATCGCTTATCAGCGACCAGACACGCGTGTATAAAGGAGGCTCATGGCGCGATCAAGCGTACTATCTCAGCCCGGCTGCACGCCGTTCGATGGATGAAAAAATGTCAACAAACTATATTGGTTTCAGATGTGCAATGGGCAGCGTTGGCGGTTCAGCACCTGCAAAAAAATAAAACGTTAATTTGTTTATAAAAAAACCCATCCCCTATTCGGATGGGTTTTTTATTTTAAGTAATTTGCATCTTCAAAACACTCTGACACTATGCCTATCTCCATCGAAGAATTATATTCTTTTTTCCTGAAACACAATTCCATTTCAACCGACTCACGAAAGGTTATGCAGGGCTGTATGTTTTTTGCGCTCAAAGGAGATAATTTCGACGGCAATAAATATGCGAAAGTCGCCCTGAATGCCGGAGCCGCCTATGCAGTTATTGATGATCCTTTATACGAAGGGGACAAAACGCTGTTGGTAAATAATGTACTCGAAGCATTACAACTTTTAGCTCAAACGCACCGCCGCAATTTCAACGTCCCGGTTGTCGCCATTACAGGGAGCAATGGCAAAACAACTACCAAAGAATTAATAAATGCAGTTTTAAGCACTCAGTACCAGGTTACTGCAACCAAAGGCAATCTGAATAATCATATTGGCGTTCCTCTTACATTGCTTGCAATAACAAATAAAACACAAATTGCAATTGTTGAAATGGGCGCCAATCACCAGGGCGAAATTGCGCAGTTATGCGCCCTTGCTATACCTACTCATGGACTGATCACTAATATTGGAAAGGCGCACCTGGAGGGTTTCGGCGGTTACGAAGGTGTGATTAAGGCAAAGAGTGAATTATATACCTGGCTGCGTAAATCAGGTGGAGTGGCATTTGTAAATGGAGATAATTCTTTGTTGACTGAACTTTCAAGCGATATAAAAAGAACTCTTTATGGCGCCTTACAAAATAATTCCTGTCGCGGACAAGCCCGCGAAAACCATGGAATGCTTGGAATAGAATGGTTAACCGATAACCAGAGTATTTCGGTTGACACCAATCTGGTTGGTAGCTATAATTTTGAAAATGTTATGGCCGCTATCTGCCTGGGGGCTTTTTTTAATATTCCTTCCGGAATAATAAAATCAGCTGTTAGTTCCTACACACCTTCGAACAGCCGTTCGCAGGCAATGAAAACAGACCGGAATTCAATTATACTCGATGCCTACAATGCCAATCCAACCAGTATGCTGATGGCCATTGAGAACTTCAGGCAGATGAAAGCACCGCACAAAATGGTGATATTGGGAGATATGCTCGAACTTGGCGAAGAAAGCTTTGCGGAACATCTGGCAATCCTAAACCTGGTGGATACTTCTGATTTTGAAAAGGTAATTCTGGTAGGACCTGATTTTACAAAGGCTGCCGGAGAACGCTTTCGCTGCTTTATGACCTCAGCAGCTGCCTGCGAATGGCTAATTACACAAAAGCTGAAAGATTATTCAATACTGGTAAAAGGCTCAAATGGAATAAAAATGGAAAAAGTGCTGCAAGCTCTTTGATTGAAGAGTGAAAAGCGAAGAATGACTTCACTAAAGTACGACGACACGACAGCACGACAGCGCGACTATACAACTGGACGACTACACGACTACACGAACGCTGAAACCCCTGAACGCGAAGCATTGAACATTGAACACAACGCATTGAACCTTGAACTCTAAAAAACACCTGTTAATTAACTTATGAAAACTCACCGCATCATCGGAATCATGTCGGGCACTTCGCTTGATGGAGTTGACCTGGCATTTTGTGAATTTGAGGAAACAGGTACTGGTTATTCATTTATATTAGGTGCATGCGAAACCGTTTCCTATCCTGAAACCTGGCTGAATATTCTGAAATCGCTGCCCGGCACTTCCGCCATCGAATATGCCGAAATTCATACCGCATATGGTAAATATCTTGGCCGGCTTGTTAGTGATTTCGTTATTCGGTATCAGGTTTCAGCACATTTTGTTGCAAGCCACGGGCATACCATTTTTCATAACCCGGCTAAACATTACACTTCACAAATTGGTGAAGGCGCAGCTATAGCCGCCGGTTGTGGGCTGCCGGTTGTCTGCGATTTCCGTACCGGCGATGTGGCAGCCGGAGGACAGGGAGCGCCTTTGGTTCCAATCGGCGACCAAATGCTTTTTGCAGAATTTGATTATTGCCTTAACCTGGGCGGATTTGCCAATATTTCAATGCAAATGAATGGTAAGAGGATAGCTTTTGATGTTTCGCCAGCCAATATTATATTGAATCATATTGCAGCCCAAAGGGGTAGATTGTTCGATAAAAACGGTGAAATGGCTTCATCCGGCACTATAAATACTGAACTGCTTGAAACGCTTAACAGTCTGGGATATTATCATTTACAGCCGCCAAAGTCACTGGGAAGGGAATGGACTGAGAAAGAAGTGATTCCCATGCTTACCTATTATAATATAAGCCCCGAAGATGCGGCATGTACTTTTTGCGAACATATTGCCATACAAATTGCGGCTTGTGTTATAAATGACCCGGGTAAGCAAATGCTGATAACCGGTGGCGGAGCATTTAACACCTATCTGCTGAGTAGGCTCGCTGCAAATACAGCTGTTAAACTCGTTGTACCCGATCACAAAACAGTGAATTATAAAGAAGCGCTGGTGTTTGCATTCCTTGGCTTACTTCGTATGGAGGCCAAGCCTAACTGCCTGGCATCGGTAACAGGGGCTTCGCATAATGTTGCAGGTGGTGCAGTTTACCTGCCCTGAAACAATGTAGGCTGAAACTATTTATTTCCCTAATATTTATTGATTCAAATATGTTATTGATTTTGACTAAATTTGCGCCTTCAAAAAAAACGGCTTGGAAAAGTCGGTTGGCAATACCCACCAAAGAGTACAAGCCTGTTATATCCATTCTAAAATAATTCTTATGAATTTAAAAAAGACTACACTAATTACATTGTTCACAGGTATATTCATTTTACTTCCGGCTTTTACATTTGCTGCTGTTCCGGGAGTAATTCCATTAATCTTCGGAATCAGGCTGGAGTTTGTCATTTTTGCACTTACCCTTGTTGGGGTGGCTGTGTTTCATCATAAAACCATGTTCGTAGCCCTTGGCGGATTAGTGGCAATCTTACTCTTAAAATATATTTTTGTTCCCGAGTTTTCATTTATCGAACATATTGCAGGAACGCCCCAAGTGGAAGGGGAATGGCGCACATTACTGAACCTCACCGGCTTACTGTTTGGATTTGGCATTCTGGCCAAAATCTTTCATGATTCAGGTGTTCCCGACAAACTTCCTGATTTTCTGCCCAATGACTGGAAAGGTGGATTTGTATTGTTGCTGCTGATTTTTGTACTGTCGAGTTTCCTTGATAATATTGCTGCAGCCATGATTGGAGGAACAGTAGCAGTTGTAGTTTATGGTGGCAAAGTACACCTGGGATATCTTGCAGCCATTGTTGCTGCCAGCAATGCAGGAGGATCGGGATCAGTTGTAGGCGATACTACCACAACACTCATGTGGATTGATGGAGTGAACCCTTTGAATGTCACTCATGCCTATGTAGCAGCAATATCAGCTATGTTTGTTTTCGGAATTCCCGCTGCCATTATCCAGGACAGGTATCACCGCATTCAGAAAGACGCCAGCAAGAATGTAAAAATTGATTTAATGCAGATTGTGATTGTTGGCCTCATACTGGTTGGAGCAATACTTACCAATTATTTTTTGGATTTCCCGGCATTAGGTGTGTGGATTGCAATACTGATCGGTTCCTTAATCCGCAAAACTCCCTGGAATGAAATTCCAAAATCTTTGCAGGGAACGATTTTCCTGGTGGCATTGGTAACCTGTGCATCCCTTATGCCAGTTAATGATCTGCCGACAGCTACATGGCAGACTGCTTTTTCATTGGGTTTTGTTTCTGCAGTTTTCGATAATATTCCTTTAACAAAACTCTGCCTCGTACAGGGTGGCTATGATTGGGGAGTATTGGCGTATTCAGTAGGTTTCGGAGGTTCCATGATATGGTTCGGATCTTCGGCCGGCGTTGCACTCTCAAATATATTTCCCGAAATGCGTTCGGTAGTTGATTACGTTAAGAAAGGATGGTTTGTTATCGTTGCCTATATTATTGGGTTCTTTATCATGCTTGGCGTAGTTGGCTGGCACCCGCATGCTCCGCACCGGAAAATTAAGAATGCAGCTCCTGCAGAACAAGTGATCAAACCTGCTACGAACACGCTTGGCAGTATTTCGAACTAATTCCGGCATAACCGGTTTATTATTTGTTTTCTTCTTTTTCGTGAAATACTTTTAATGAAAAAAAGTACCTCTCTAGACCATAATACCCTCTCGATGGCGGGTGTAATTATCACCATGGGTATCGTTTTTGGGGATATAGGAACTTCGCCACTGTATGTAATGAAGGCTATTTTATCCGCGTCGAAGGGTACATTAGAGCTTGATTTTATACTGGGAGCCATATCCTGTATTATCTGGACACTCACTTTACAAACAACCATAAAATATGTACTTATCACTTTACGCGCCGATAACCGGGGGGAAGGTGGTATAATGGCATTATATGCGTTAGTGCGCAAGCGGAAGAAATGGCTTTTCGTACTGGCAATTGTAGGCGGAAGCACTTTACTTGCTGATGGGATTATCACACCTTCCATCACCATAGTTTCGGCTGTTGAAGGACTTCAGCTACAATTTCCGAAGATAGGGGTTCTGCCTATTGCGCTCCTTATTGTAACAATACTTTTTCTGATTCAGCAGTTCGGAACGTCGGCCATTGGAAAATCATTTGGTCCTATGATGATGATCTGGTTCGGTATGCTTGCAGTTCTGGGTTTCATTCATATGATACAGTTTCCCGTTATTCTTAAAGCATTTAATCCTTATTATGCTGTTCACCTACTGTATCATTATCCACATGGGTTTTTATTACTGGGAGCCGTATTCCTTTGTACCACCGGCGCCGAAGCTTTATACTCCGATCTGGGACATTGCGGAATCGCCAACATTCGCATCAGCTGGATTTTCGTTAAAATAAGCCTGATCCTGAATTACCTTGGACAGGGAGCATGGATACTCATGCAACACAAGGAAGGAGCGGTTTTGCCTAATCCATTTTTCGCCATAATGCCATCATCGTTTCAGTTAACAGGGGTTATTATAGCCACCCTTGCGGCTGTCATCGCAAGCCAGGCCTTGATAAGCGGTTCTTATACCATTATCAGTGAAGCCATTCAGCTTAATTTCTGGCCCAAGGTGCGTGTAACTTATCCTACCACCCGCAAAGGGCAGATGTACATTTCGTCAATCAACTGGTTTCTGTTTGCTGCCTGTGTGGTGGTTATCCTTATGTTTCAGACATCTTCGAACATGGAAGCCGCCTATGGTCTGGCAATAACAATTACTATGCTTATGACAACCTTCCTGATGGTGTTTTACCTGACGAAAATAAAGCGGAGAAATTGGGTAATTGCTTTGTTTGTTGTTACTTATCTTACCATCGAGGGTACATTTCTGGCAGCTAACCTGGCAAAATTTATTCACGGGGGATGGTTCACCATATTATTGGCTGGTTTGATAGCTTTTGTGATGTACACGTGGCAACGGGGCCGAAATATCAAAAATCAATTTACCCGCTTCGTTAAAATTGCGGACTACGCGCAAACCATCAGAGATATCAGCAACGACGAATCTATACAGAAGTTCGCCACCAACCTCGTATATATTACTCATGCCGATTTTGCAACCGATATCGAGACCAAAATACTGTATTCGATTTGCAATAAAAAGCCCAAAAGGGCTGATACTTATTGGTTCCTGCATGTTCATATTACGGATGAACCACATACAATGGAATATTCTGTCGAAAAAATTATTCCCGGCGTACTGATGCGGGTCGAATTCAGACTGGGATTTAAGGTTCAGCCACGAATAAATTTATTTTTCAAACATGTACTGGAGGAATTGGTTGCAAATCACGAAATTGACCTTGAGTCGGGCTATCCGTCGCTCAGAACGCATCATATTCCGGCCGATTTCCATTATATCATTATCAGGCGAATACAGAACTACGATTTCGATTTCCCGGCTTTTGAGCAGTTTATAATGGATGTGTATCGCTGGCTCACCAGGATGTCAACCAGCGATATCAGGGCTTATGGGCTTGACACCAGTAATGTTACTGAAGAGAAAGTTCCGTTTGTGATTGAAACTGGAAAACGGAACATGCTTAGCAGAGTTAAAAATCCGGCAGTCATTTAGTTATCCCAGGTAAACAGATCGCTGGTTTCTTAACCTTCAGAAATCTAGTATTGTGGCGCGGTTTGGGATTATTATCTGTCAAAGCCATCTTCTTTAAATTTAATTATTTCAAATAGTGTCGACAGCCGGCAGAGGATCAATTCAGGACTATCGAATTTTAAATGCCATTTAATACTAATATTCATTTTTAAAAGTTACAGTTAACAGCATGATGTTTGTAATTTCTTTAAAAATTCAATAAAACATGCAGCTAACAGGATTACCTTTATATTGAAAAATTTTCTTATGATCTACGGAGCAATACTTCAGATGGTACAGACCACAGGTACCGCAACAGGTACGTTAATACAAACGCTTACATCTATTCCCAAACCAGTGAACGCTGCCATAATCAGTCTTTCATTCTGGGACCTGGCTTTAAAAGGCGGCCCGGTGATGATTCCGATAGCCTTGCTGTCTGTTTTAGGGATTTATATTTTTATCGAACGCTATATTATGATTGGCCGGGCATCGAGGGAAGATTCCGAATTCATGAACAATATCCGCGACTTCATGCATATTGGCCGAATGGATTCAGCTTTGTCGCTTTGCCGGGATAACAACACACCTCTCGCCCGCATGATAGAAAAAGGATTACAAAGGATAGGCAGGCCCTTAGGCGATATAAACGCTGCCATCGAAAATGTGGGTTCGCTCGAAGTGGCTAAACTTGAAAAGAACATTGCATTACTGGCAACAGTAGCCGGAGGTGCGCCAATGCTGGGATTCCTCGGAACAGTTGCAGGTATGGCAAAAGCATTCTACGATATGTCAACGGCAGGAACCAATCTTGATATACAATTGCTTTCAGGTGGCATTTACCAGGCTTTGGTGAGCACTATTACCGGATTGATAGTAGGTATTATCGCATACTTCTGTTATAACATCCTGGTAGCGAAAGTTCAGAAAATTGTATTTTCGCTTCAATTCAGGGCCTCCGAATTTATGGACATACTGCATGAATCCGTTAAATAGCAAACTGTAGCACTTTTATATAGGGCAAAAAATTACATCAATGGCTATTAAGTCGCAAAATAAAATAAGTACCGAATTCAGCATGATATCAGTTGTGAACATTGTGTTCCTGCTGCTCATCTTCTTTATAATTTCGTCAACATTAATTAGCCCGAATGCTATAAAGCTACAGCTTCCTTCAGGTTCCGGTCAAATCATTTCCAAACAAACCACAACGGTATTTATCAACGATTCGAACCGTTTTTTTGTAAACAAAACACCTGTCATCAATCGGAATTTACAACAGCTACTTTCACAATCGCTTATCGGTCAAACAGAAGGCGTAATTATAGTGCGTGCCGACCAGAACGTTCCTTTGCAAAATATTGTAACCGTTATTGATGCTGTAACCCAGATGAACAAACTTATGAAAACCAGGCATAAGGTTATATTGGCCACAAGACCGAAGGAATAGATGGTTGCTTTTGAAGTGGACATTAAGCGTTATGTGTTAAGCGCTATGTGTTATACGTTCATCATTATAAATCTGAAAATGATTAACATATAACACATAATGAAAAATGTTTAAGTAGTAGTTTTGAATCTTGAACGCCGCAGGCATTGAACGCGCAGCATTGAATATCGCAGGCATTTGAACATTGATTTCAATAAATAACTCTCAACCTAAATCCCCAAATTCCACACATTCCAGTACATGCTTACAAATAACGAGCAAAAAGAACGTAAATCGCGGATCGCAGCCATAGTAGGGACAATTCTGTTTCATGCGATGGTAGTGGTTTCGCTTATACTTCTTGCTCTGCACTCGCCTTCGGCATCATCGGAAGAAGAAGGGGTTGCAGTAAGCTATAACTACAATTTCGATAGTCTGGGCAATATCAAACCCGAAGCGTCGGTTACGGCAACAGATTCCAATTCTGAGATCAGGCAGGCCAGTGCTGACGGGCAAAAAACTGACGGAGAGGTTAAAGAAAATCCTTTAGTTGATAAAAAGAAGACTGAAAAATTAAACCCGACTTTGTTGGCTAAACCAACAGCAATAGTTGAAACGCCTGATGAGCGCACTATTATCCATAAAATAGCTGATGCCGGTAAAAGTGCCGGAAACATAACCGACGTTAAGCAGAACTCTTCCATCAAACGTGAAGACAAAATTAAAACAGTAGAAACTACAGGATCAGCCAAATTGGATGACAAAGACGGAAATGGCATTGGCGTTTGGTTTGAACTTGCCGGACGCGGTTACATCAGCCTTCCGAAACCTGCTCTTGATAAGCCTGTAGATGGAAAAATAGGTGTTTCAATAATTATAAACAGAGATGGTAAAGTCATTTTCGCCAGAGCGGGAGCAAGGGGTACTACCATCACAGATATTCATCTGCGTCTGCGGGCCGAAAACACCGCCCGTAAAACAATCTTCGCTGCCAGCAATGATGCGCCTGAAGAGCAGCGGGGAATTATTACATACGTTTTTGTGAAACAGAAATGATCTTATATTTTCAGATATCTGATTTCCAGATAATTTTCTCTCCGGTTTTGAACATATCTCTTTGAATTTTGTTTTTAAATCATTTAGAATAATAGCGATGTTAAATCCAATTTTTAGTGTCTCTATTATGATTTATGTTATAGAATTTCAACCGGTAAGAGAAATAACCTTCTAAACTTTAAAGCTATGGCACAAGTCAGTATTTACCTCAATTTCCCCAATAATACCGAAGAAGCCTTCAATTTTTACAAATCTGTTTTTGGAGGTGAATTTGGTGGCAGTGGCATTGCACGCTTCAAAGATATTCCCCCTGTGGAAAGCATGCCTCAACTATCCGAAAAGGATAAAAATCTCATCATGCACATTGAATTACCGCTTTTGGGAGGATTCGTGCTGATGGGAACTGACGCACCTGAATCTTTGGGTTTCAAAGTGAATTACGGAAACAATGTTTTTATCAACCTGGAGCCCGATACAAAAGCTGAAACCAAGAAGCTTTTTGATGCACTGTCAGCCGGCGGAATTATCACTATGGAACTCCAGGATATGTTCTGGGGAGCTTATTACGGAAGCTGTGCTGATAAATTTGGAGTTCATTGGATGTTCAACTGTACTGAAAAATAGTTACAAAAATTAATTGAAAATGGATACAAGTACAATTGAAAATGCAAAAGTTTCGGTGCAGATAACCGTAGTGGCTCCGGTAGATAAAGTATGGAAAACCTGGACCACACCTGACGACATTATGCGTTGGAATGCTGCATCCGACGATTGGCATACTACCAGGGCAACAAATGATTTACAGGTTGGAGGCAAATTTATGTCAAGGATGGAGGCAAAGGATGGCAGTGTTGGTTTTGACTTTGACGGAATTTACGATAAAGTGAACGTAAATGAGTGTATTGAATACCACCTTGCCGATGACCGTAAGGTAAAAATCACATTCATCAACCAAGGTAATGCTACGCAAGTGTCAGAAACTTTTGATACTGAAAACTCAAATAGCATCGAATTGCAAAAAGGCGGCTGGCAGGCTATCCTCAATAATTTTAAAAAATATACTGAGGGGTTTTAGGTCCATTCAAGGTTCAGCCATTTCACGAATGCCGCAGGTATTTTCACACAATTGAAGCTTGTAGATGAACAAGGATTCAGATAGCTTTCATATTTCCGATACCTTTGGCTTAATTATTTATTTTTAATTTCCGGATCACAATCCCTTACTCACAATCACAAATCCAAGCTGATGAAAACCCCTATCATACCATGCTTATGGTTTAAAAATAAGGCCGAAGAAGCTGTAAACGTATACACTTCACTTTTCGCGAATTCAAAAATCGGAAACATCAGCCGTTATGGTAAAGAAGGCTTTGAAATTCACGGGCAAAAGGAAGGAACTGTTTTAACCATTGGTTTTCAGCTGGATGACCAGGAATTTTCGGCGCTGAACGGAGGTCCGCTTTTTAAATTTAACCCTTCCATTTCCTTTTATGTGAATTGCGAAACCGAAAAGGAAGTTGATTTCCTATGGGAAAGTTTATTAAAAGGTGGAAATGTTATGATGCCGCTCGGCAAATATGACTGGAGCGAAAAATATGGTTGGCTTAATGACCGCTTTGGGCTTTCGTGGCAGATATCGCTCTGCAAACCGGAGGACACCGGGCAAAAAATAACACCTTCATTCCTTTTTATGGGTCAGCAACACAGCCAGGCTGAAGAAGCAGTTCACTTTTACACTTCGGTTTTCCCAAATTCAGGAATTTCCGGTATTCTAAAGTATGTTGCAGGGGAAAATGAAATTGTTGGAACTGTGAAGCATGCACAGTTTCGCCTTCAGAATCAGACTTTTATGCTCATGGGTAATTCGAAGAGCCATGATTTTAATTTCAATGAATCCATATCATTCCAGGTTTTTTGCGACACACAGGAAGAAATTGATTTCTATTGGAACACATTAACCAAAGGTGGAAGCGAAAGTAACTGCGGCTGGCTGAAGGATAAATATGGAGTTTCCTGGCAAATTATACCGACAGTACTGGAGAAATTAATGAGCAATCCGGCAACCGCAGGAAAAACAATGCAGGCATTTTTGCTTATGAAAAAGTTTGAAATTGAAAAGTTATAGCCATGATTAAATCAAAAATTTCAATTTAGAAATAGAATAATAAGTCAACATTAAGGGAAGGCTCCGAAAGAACTTAAGAGTAGAAGTAATACTAAAAATATATCAAAGTAAAAGAAGACGAAAATGAACTAAAAGAATATAAAAGCTCAGATCAAGTGCAAGATAAGTACCAACTGCAAAAAAGTGATAGTTCAAAAAATAAACATTTATAGAATGTATTTGGAACGTCATTAAGAAAAATTCAGTTAACACTGTTTTGCTTATTACTCTAATTGCCTATATTGCGTCTAATTTCAAAATTAATAATGACAAAAAACAATTTGAATTAGCTAAATCCGGACTTATAACAAAATAGGAGTTAAACATTGACAGTTTGAAGTTGGAAAACATTGAGTTAAACTCAATTATGTTTTCGTACTATGTTAGTAGTGAACCCATTAAGAATATTTATTGAGCATTTGAATCAACTTTTTACTGTTTATATAAAGGAATCAAATGCAAATTTAGTACAACTTGTTAATTTAAATGAAAATACACTTATAATCTCAACTCTCAAACAATAAGAAGGTAGTAAATTTGTGGTGTCAGCAAATATTGATTTTACTCAACAGAGTACAGTTACGTAAGATTCAAAAATAATTATATACATTCCATTTATGGGCATTGCCAACACAATTGGATTACTCATCGTAAAAGTATCAAAACAAAAATGACCATACATTTTAAAGGGGTAGTTTCCGAAAAACCATAAGAGTAGGAATAAAAATTAAAATCAATGTAAAATGAAAACATTAAAAGGATTATTATTAGGAGCGGTTGTTTTGATTTTAACCTCTTGTGCTTCAACTGCAAAATTTCCAGTTTCGAGTGTTACTCCAGCAGCAGAAATAACTGCGAAAATGAAGCAAGACAAAAACAAAAACTATGTTATTGAAGTTACCGGCAGAAATATGGCGAGTGCTAACAGACTTAATCCTCCGAAAAACAATTACATTGTATGGATTGTAACAGATAAAAATGGCACTAAAAATATTGGTCAGCTGATCAATAAAAATGCAAAAAAGTCATATCTTAAAACAAGTACTCCTTTTAGTGTGAAAGAAATATTTATTACTGCTGAAGATCAAGGTGACATTTCTTATCCTTCGGGTATTGAGATTTCCAGAACGAAATTTTCAAGTAAGTGATAAATAGCCTTTGATAGAAGATTAATTGTATTTGTTAGTTTGGGCTTTGAAAAATGATTAGTGAATTGAGTAAAACCACTTACTATAATAAAGTGTAGCAGTAATAAGATTTTTTGCGGTTACCCGGGTATCCTGCATCTCATAAAATATTATGTTGGTTGACCGTTTTCGAGTCCGCAATCCCTTACCACTGCTACACTAACCGTTGATAAATAGTGCGTATTAGAAAACGCACCAATTGTACTTGAAATTGCTAAATTCTTCCTTTTCAGAAATGAAATAGCAGATGTAACATCCTGTGCGCGTGGACTTTCAACAACCGATGCTAAGCCAAGCCAAAGAAAATGGGTTCGCGGAGGCAAAAATGATCTTAAATTCCTTCTCTTACACGCACTAAATAGCTCATTTTTTTGAAAAACGATATAACATCGGATTACAAAATTATATGGTTCCCGAAATAAGGATCTTACAAGGAAAGAAGTTAGTCGGGCAACAGATCGTGATGTCATTTTCAAATGACAGAACTTTTCAGCTCTGGCAAAAATTTATGCCCCGCCGAAAAGAGATTACCAACAACCTGACCTCTGACTTATTTTCGATGCAGGTTTACCCTGAATTATTTGACTTTAACAATTTTAACCCGACTGTTCATTTTGAAAAATGGGCGGCAGTGGAGATTTCCGATTTTGAATCTATTCCTGATAATATGGAATCCTTTATTTTGCAAGGCGGACTTTATGCGGTTTTTATTCATAAGGGTGCTTCAAGTGAAGGACCGCAGACGTTCCGTTATATTTTCGGAACCTGGCTTCCTTATTCCGGCTACATGCTCGACAACAGGCCGCATTTTGAAATATTAGGCGAAAAATATAAAAATAACGACACCGAATCGGAGGAAGAAATTTGGATACCTATAAAACAAAAGTAAAAGTCCGGCTTATTGCAATGACGACAATAACGATTTCAAGTATTCTCATTTTATTTCCTCATCAGAAAACGGTATTTTTGCATCGTTGCAGCTAACAGCTACCTGCCTTTTTCCACACAACAGGCAGAAACTAATCATAACCATAAAACATCCCTTCAATGAAATTATGTGCCAGGTATTATTTAGCCACTATTCTGATGGTTGCAACATTTTGTGTTCAGGGCCAGAACTTTTATGAAAGCTATAAGCCTCATCTTATTTATGATACTACGGATGCAGGTAAAATCAGTATCCATTTCTACAACAATAATTTTGTTAAAAACAATGAATATTTCGGGCCGTACACCGAAGGTATTACATATATAGGTACCATAATTCAGCCGGAAATAACCTGGACAGCCAGCAAAAATTTCAGTTTCAGTGCGGGCTGGTATCTGCGTCAATATTACGGTCACGATGGATTTGAGCTGTCAATGCCTGTCTTTAGGGCAAGATATACTTTTTTGCCTGGTGCAAATCTCATCATCGGACAACTTGACGGACAACGCCAGCACGGTTATATTGAACCCATATACAGCGAAGACAACTATTTTATAAAAAACCCTGAATATGGTGTGCAGATTTTGCTTGAAAAGGAGAAGTTCAGCACTGATTTTTTTATGGACTGGGAATGGTTTCTGCTTCCCGGCGAGGCTCATAAAGAAGTAATTACCGGGGGATTGCTTGCAACTTACGCTTTCAACGATTTGACTGAAAAGCGTGGCCTGAGTATTCATTTTCAAAGTATTATTCACCACTTTGGCGGACAGGTTACGAGCCTCGATACACCTTTGCAAACCCGCACTAATCTTACTACCGGTCTTGAATATGCATTTTTACCAGACTTTAAATTTTTAAAAAGGATAACACTGGCATCTTATTATATCTGGGCTAAAGAACTTTCGCCAACTGATATAATTCAATATAAATCAGGCCTGGCGATTCATAATACCATAGGGTTTGAGAATAACTGGGTAAAACTTAATACAGGCTGGTTCCATGGCGAAAAGTTCTTTGCGCCCATGGGTGATAATCTGTTTCAGTCTATTACACAGTTCGATACCGGCTATACCAAAGATATCCGCGACCTTGTCACTTCAAAACTGTTGCTGAGCCACGAAGTTGTTAAAGGTGTTGATTTAGGGGTACGATTTGAATCCTATTATGATTTGGACCGGCATTGGAATGATTTCAGCTACGGATTGAATATCAATGTAAATGCCAAGGTTTTTGAGCATACTACCAAGGCGAAATTGTTTTAAATTTGAAGGGTTTGAATGGTTTGAAGAGTTTGAAGAGTTTGAGTACATTGCTAATAAACATCGTTTAACAATTGTAACCCTGCGTTTCTACTCCACTCATAGAACTTTAACATTGAAACGCTGTAACAATTGTTTGACCAT
>JBBRYZ010000007.1:0-50148 GCA_038237165.1 Bacteroidales bacterium
TAAATAAGGACTACGCCTTTATACTGATGTTGCCTGCAAACTTTTACCACATCATAAACATTAAACTTAATCTTTTCAACCCTTGACTAACATGCTTATCGTAAATAAATACAATGCTTTTGTTTAACGATTGAAAATAATGATAACATGTTCCGAACATCATTCATACGCAATTGCCTGCCACAAGGACAGCACAGGCAGCCTTTATTGGTACTCAATACTTTGGAGTAAATACCAGGCTGCGATGCAAACATAAAACTTACATGAAATTAGATATAAATGACCTGAAAATTCACAAATTAAAAAGTGCAGAGTCAGCACTCAAATCACTGACAACTTTATAATGACAACTAAATTACTATTTATCATTAGTATTGTCCTTTTGGGATTTACAGCTAATGCGCAAACAGGAGTAAAAGTTCCTCAACTGGCAAATTTTGATGCTGCCATGCTTAATCTGTTATCAACTTACAATGTACCAGGCGCTCAACTGGCAATTACATATCATGGGCGTTTGGTTTATAACAGGGGATTTGGATTAGCCAACACTGCGACACACGATTCCGTTTATCCTGGCAGTCTTTTCCGGATTGCAAGTCTTTCGAAAACTTTTACTGGTGTTGCCTGTATGAAATTGTTTGAGCAAGGTTTATTAAAGTTAGATGCAAAGGTTTTTGGTAAAAAAGGAATTTTAAACGATGTAAAGTACCAAAACATTCTTGATCCGCGTGATACTATTATTACTGTACGAATGTTGCTTCAGCACGGCGGAGGATGGGATCGCAATAAATCAGGTGATCCCATGTTTGATGCCTACAACATAGCCACCACAATGGGTGTTGCATCTCCCCCATCGCCGGATGTGGTTATTCAATACATGCTTAAGTATAAGATGCTTGACTTTGTGCCAGGAACACAATCGCAATATTCCAATTTTGGCTATAGTATATTGGGACGACTGATTGAAAAAATCTCAGGGCAAACGTATTTAAACTATGTGCGTAACACTATATTAACTCCCTTGGGTATTACCGACATGCAATTGGGACATAACCTCCTTAGCAATAAACTGCCTGGCGAAGTAAATTATTATGATTATCCGGGAGCTCCGCTTGCCTATTCCGTTTATAATAATTCAACGCTTGTTCCATGGCCCTATGGAGGATTTAATCTGGAGTTTATGGACTCTCACGGTGGATGGATATCAACCTGCGAGGACTTGTTAAAATTTGTTTGTGCCATCGACCGCTTTAATACCAGACCCGATATATTGAAAACAGCCACTATTGATACTTTGACTAAACCATCGGCTAAAGACCCCAATTATGCTTTTGGCATTGAGGTAAATGTTTATAATAATTGGTGGCACCTTGGCTCATTACCCGGAACAACCTCTGAATATGTGCGTAACGGTAACTCACAGATAAATTGGGCTATTTTATTAAATACGCGTGATCAAAATGGAAGCATTAATACGGGAGTGGATAATTTAGTCTGGAATGTATTACCAACTATCACAAGCTGGCCTTCCTTCGATTTATTTACAAATCCAACCACTGGAATTGATGAAAACTCCACTTTGCCACATATAGAATTATATCCGAATCCCACAAATAAATACCTAACTATCTCATTTCCGTCAATCAATCAGAAAGAGATTAACCTGAAGATATTTAATTCATCCGGACAGGAAGTTCTCAGTAAACAAATTTCCGGATTCAAAGCACCAATCACAATCGACGTATCACAATTAACTGAAGGCTTGTATTTTGTGCGGGCAATTGCTGACAAAAAAGCCATTTACAACGAAAAATTAATTATCACAAAATAAATGATACTTCACAATATCAGGTTCGGGCTAAGGACGTTACCGTGGCTGGCGCGCTTCTCCCGACTCGTGAAGGCGCAAATGGCTGAACTGTGATAATGTCTGAACCGGGATTCTTATACTTAATAGGATAGACATGAATACTTAATTCATAAATATCAAAATAAACACACCAATCACAGTTCAGACAACATGAAGTGTCAAAAACAAATGAACTAAGTAATCTGTTTAAAATGCATTAGTTTTTCGTTGACTTCCAGCCCTTAATGATTGAAAGGAGTTGTTTTCAGGAATAACATTTCATAAAATAGTTAGCACTAAATTTTATAATGACATGAAAAAAATCTCATTCATAGGATTATTTTATATCCTTTTCGCGTATACATGTAATGCTCAGGGGATATATTCTAAACAAAATCTGGAAAAAAATTCTATGGATGTTTTGAACCTTCATCTTGAAAAGGCTCAGAAACTTAAAAAAGCCGGAGTTATTATGTCTATTGCCGGCCCTGTCGGTTGCATAGCTGGTATTACTATTGCTGGTTTAGCATATTCAGGAGGAACTGAAGGCGAATTTAGAGCCGGATTATTTTTATTCCTTGGAGGCATGATTACTACATTTGTGGGGTTACCGACTTTGGCAATAGGTTCAACAAGAGTAAAAAGGATTAAGGCTGTCAAAAATGCTCATCAAGGAGCTAGTTTGCATTTGTCACCAGGCTTTGTGTATAATAACAAAACACAAAATCTGTTTCCTGAAGTATCACTCAAAGTCAGATTTCAGTAAGGACAAATTTCTTAATACCCCCAGCTGTCTGTAGTATTCCATAGGAAAAACCATTCGATATCCTGAGCCTGTGAATCTGGATACCCGCATAATTTAATGTTATAATTTGTGCGATACCTGCCAATAATAGTTTTTTTTGTAAAATCTGATGTTAGTATTTTGTTAAGAATGAACATTTTTAAAACTATCAATGTTCTTACTCAGTATCAAACGATTAGGATTAACTCAATGGACTTTTAAAAACTCTGCATGGAACGGGTAATTGATATTTTCATCTGCTTTTCTACTACAAAATATTTTCTTAATTTTACATATCAAGCATCGGTAATAGACATTATTAAACAATTATAGTTTGTGCAAGCACTTTTCCTGCAGGAATAAATGAAAGGACTGTAAAATCAAATTACTGCTATATGAAGAATATGCCCGATTGTATGTGTACTGATATTGTTCGATATTATATGGTAAAAATCAGAACACTCTTACTTTTGTCAATACTATTAACATCCTGCGGCTTGACCAAAAGGACTGAAAACAATACAGGCAACATTCAGAACGAAGATAATAATTCAATAGTTTTTTTGGTTTTAAAAATCAGCAAAGATTCCATTCAGAAGAAAAATGTAATTGAGTTTGTGAGTAAAACTAAAAGCGTTGGGAAAATAAAAAATGATTATCAAGGCCTGATTGATTCCGAAAACTATCTAACCATTGATTTATATGAACAAGATAAACTTATTAAAACAATAGTCATACCACATCCTTTATATAAAAGTGTAGAATATTTAGACGGCAATACGCTTACAACAAAATCCATCGAACTTAATAAGGAAGAATTTTTTATCAGATTGCAAATGAAGGATAATTCAAATAAAATTAGAATTTCGGAAACATTAAAAAACACTATTCCCAAAGAATTAACAACAATAAAATTGTAAAAAATGAAAAAAATATTCTTTTCCGTTATAATTCAAATGATACTGTTCAATTATGGAATTGCGCAAACATTTCAAATGGACACTATACTGTATAAAGGGAATATCAATCAGTATATTAACATTGTGATAATGGGTGATGGTTACACTGTTGACGAGCAAAATAAATTCATATCAGATGCCAGGAATTTATCCAATTATCTCTTTGTACAATCTCCGTGGTCAAACTATCTAAATTATTTCAATGTATTTGCTATTAAAGTGATTTCAACCCAATCGGGAACAAGGCATCTTAACACAGCAAGTGATTGCAATTCGGCTTCACCCCTGGTTCCTGTTTTCAAGCCAAACACTTATTTTGGATGCAGTTTTGATGCTTATGGCATACACAGATTGGTTGTTCCATCAAACACTTCTAATATTGCCAATGTTCTGGCGACTAATTTCCCCGGTTATGACCAGGTTCTAATTGTTGCAAATACGCCCTATTATGGTGGAAGCGGAGGTAGTTATGCAACAGGAACAGTTAATACATACAGCAACGAAATTATGGCTCACGAAATCGGGCACTCTTTTGCATATCTTGCTGATGAATATTATGCAGGGGATATTTATTTTGCCGAAAAAGCAAATATGACACAACAAACAAATCCTGCTTTGGTTAAATGGAAAAATTGGTTAGGATACAACGGGGTGGATATTTACCAATATTGCTGCGGAGGTAATTCGGCACTTTGGTATAAACCCCATACGAGTTGCAAAATGCAAGTTTTGGGTAAACCATATTGTAGTGTCTGCACAGAAGCCATTATAGAAAGGATACACTCATTAGTTAATCCTATTGTTAGTTATATCCCGGCAACATTAACAATAAACTCACCCAGCCAGTTTATTGATTTCAAGCTCACAGAATTAATGAAACCGATTACCAACACTCTGAATATAGTATGGAAATTAGACGGAGTTACTGTTTTAAACAATATTGATTCTATAAAATTGGACCAAAACTCCCTGACAAATGGCATGCATACATTAGCTGTGAATGTTGTAGATACAACAAGATTGTTGAGAGTTGACAATCATTCAACACAACATATCAACACTGTTATCTGGACTATCAATAAAACAATTACAGGCATTAAGCTAACAAGTACTGATAATAAAATTACTTTTTCAGTTTACCCAAATCCTTCAAGTAATGTTCTGAATGTTTTAGTTGAGATTGAGAAAAAAAGCAAGTTATCAATTCAGATTATTTCTCTTGAAGGAAAGATTATCAAACAATTAGCCAATGAAACATTAGTTGACGGAAGTTACTTAAAGACCTTTAATATTGAACATCTGACGAATGGGACTTATAGCATTGTAATTAAATTGGGGGACATAATACACACACAAACTTTCATTAAACAATAATAACATCGAATAACATTAAATTGCCGGCAATATTTTTTATGATGACATTGCTTAATTCCCGGTTGTTGCGCGTCTTCCCTGGCTGGCGCTCGTCTCCCGACACGTAAAATTTTGTAGCTTATTCTTAACGAAAATGTCAGCAAGCAAATAAAAGCCGAAACTTCAACGCCTATAACCGATAAATACAAGATATTCGAAGGCGATGAGTTCTGTTTTGTTACATTCACACTAGTAGAATAAACAAAAGTGCCTGATAAATGAAGATGATTATACCGTCACACGTCGGGAGACGCGCACCAGCCAATGATAAAAAGGAATACTGAATGATGTTATCGTTGTGAATCTATAAAACCACGCGAAAGGATTCGCGCAGGAGCGGCGTAAACTCAACAATTGTAAACTATGATTATATCCGAACTGATAAAACATTTATTTTATATAGATTGTTATATATATTGATTTTTAGAATCGTAATTAATTGTTAACCATCAACATTTATAAAAAGCGATATGGAATCACAATTTGAACAAATCCGCGAGCAGCAAAGGGCTTCGTGGAATAATTTCTCTATTGGCTGGCAAAAATGGGATTGTCTGATGATGGGCTTTTCAAAACCAATGGGTAATGAAATTATTCGTTTACTCAATCCGAAAGATGCAGAAGTTGTGTTGGATATTGCATCCGGAACAGGAGAGCCAGGGCTTACCATTGCAACAAAGCTAACCGGAGGTAAAGTTGTTATTTCGGACCTTTCCGAAAACATGATTAAAATATCTCAGGAAAATGCTGCCCGCAGAGGACTAAAAAATATTGAAACTGTGGTTTGTGATGTTTGTGAACTTCCATTCGCTGACAATACGTTTGATGCAATAAGTTGCCGTTTTGGATTTATGTTTTTTCCCGACATGTTGCTTGCCGCCAAAGAAATGATGCGTGTGCTGAAACCTGGAGGCAGAGTGGCAACAGCAGTGTGGAATGTGCCAGAGAAAAATTTTTGGGTGACTGCAATTGGTAACACAATCAATAAAAATATGGATTTGCCTATACCGTCACCGGAATCTCCGGGTATTTTCCGTTGTGCCAAAAGCGGGCTCATCCAGAACATATTTCAACAAGCCGGGTTTAAAAACACTTCTGAACAGGAAGTAAATGGTAAATTGAAATGCGGAACAGCAGATGTTTATTGGAATATGATGACCGAAGTGGCGGCGCCTGTTGTTTCTGCACTCAGCAAAGCAAGTGAAACTTTAAAAGAAAAAATCAGGAGCGAAGTTTATACGCTGCTAAGTGAAAAATATCCTGACGGAATCATCAGGATAGATTCCAGCGCTCTGGTTATTTATGGCGAAAAATAGTTTACCAGTCTGGCTATCGTCTCCAGCCAAGTGATGGCACAAATTTGTGACTTATTCTTAACGAATATGTCACCAAGTAAATGAAAGCCGAAACTTCAACGCCAATATCCGATAAATACAAGATATTCGAAGGCGATGAGTTCTGTTTTGTTACATTCACACCAGTAGAATAAACAAAAGCGTCTGATAAATGAAGATGATTATACCGTCACACGTCGGGAGAATCGCGCCGGCCAAATCAGCTGGCAGTGCATAATGCGTAAACAAAAAATATAAAATAATATGACAATAGATGAATTTATAACAAACCAATCCCTGGAAAGACAGGACTTACTTTCCAAAATTCATTCAATAATTATTCAGGAAGATAAGAGTGTTGAACCAAAAATTGGCACAATGATGGGAAAGGAAATGATTCTTTACAATACTCCCTGGACTTTCAAATATGGCCTTTCGAGTGTAAAAAATTATATTTCGTTGCATGCAATGCCAATTTATGCTTCCACTACGATACATTCTAAATATAAAAGTCTTTTACACAAAGCTATTTTCCAAAAAGGGTGTATTAATTTTCGTGATGAAAAAGAAATGCCTTTAGAAATTTTGAGAATGCTGATTGCGGATTGTTCAAAAGTCGATTTCTTAGCAATTAGAGAAGAATATTTAAAATCAAGAAAAAAATAATTCCCGTAGCTGGCGCTCGTCTCCCGAAACGTGGCGGTACAGTTTTGTAGCGTATATTTAAAAAAAGGTCAGAACATTAATAAACGTCGAAACTTCAGCAACGATTTACTACAGGTACAGGATATTCGAAAGCGATAAGGTCTGTTTTGTTAATTAACAATTGTTGAATAGTTTATAGCGCCTGATAAATGAAGCTGATTATACCGTCACACGTCGGGAGAATCGAGCCGGCCAAGGAAATACCAATAATTAAAAAATAACAACATTATGGTCTCAAGTATTCAAAAAGAAAAAGCTGAACTGTTCCTGAAATTTCATCATGACAAAGAAATGCTGGTTCTGTTAAACTCGTGGGATATAGCAAGTTCTAAAATAATAGAAGCTAGTGGTTATAAGGCAATCGCAACAACAAGCATGGGTATTGCCGCCTCTTTAGGCTATCCCGACTGCCAGATAATCCAATTGTCAGAAATGATTGAAGTAATAACGGGAATTGTAAATAATGTACAAGCACCGGTAACTGTGGACATAGAAGCCGGATATGGAAATAATTTAAATGAAATAATTGATTCTGTTAAAAAGATAATTGCAACCGGAATTGTTGGAATAAACATTGAAGACAGTATTGATTTAAATCCAAATTTAATTGACGAAATGGAATTTTGCGAAAGAATATCAGCCATTCGCTCATTATCCGATTCAATGGGTTTTCATCTGGTAATTAATGCAAGAACCGATTCATTTTATACTTCTTCAGGTTCACCACAGGAAAAATTAGCTGAATCCATTAAGCGCGGCAATAAATACAGGGAAGCTGGAGCAGACTGCATATTTGTAATGCCCGTTTGGGAAAAGGAAACGATTGCAACATTGGTTAAGGAAATTAACGCCCCGATTAATATTCTTTCGAATCCTGGAATTGGAACAGGAATACTCCCCCCGTCTGTGCGTGAACTGCAGGATTTAGGTGTTGCCCGTTTAAGCCTTGGTTCTGGTTTGATGAAGGCTACTCTGTCATTAATTAAAAAAGTTGCTGACGAACTATCAGAAAAAGGAACTTACACTATTTTAATGGATACTTTAACACCTCTTCCTGATGCTGCACTAGCCTATAAAATGGCAATAGGGTTAAAGAAATAAAGAACAGCTATTAATAAAAAACTAAAGAGTATCTTTATAAATAACAAATACATTACTCACAATTAAAAAACCAGTAAGAAAATGAAATCAAATTTTGCAATTTTAGTTTGTGCATTTATAATCATATCTGCACGCAGTTCTGCTATGAATATTGCTAACAATGATATTCTGAACACACATTATTATTATGGCGAAGTTAATACTACTTCTCCTGATGGGAAAATACCTTATGGTCCTGTAAAGCATTCATTAGTAAAAAGAACAATAGACGAAAAGGGGAAAACAATTATCGAAGATGTTATGCAGGACGGTAAACTGTTCAACACAAAATTAACTCAAACCGAAAAAAACAACGTCTTTTCAGCAACAGATGATGCAAAAAGTTTTTCGGGGACTAATACTTTCGCTGGCGAAAATTGGGAATGGAGCAATTGGACTTATGATATTGAAATGACAAATGGAAGCGGTAAAATTGTTGGTGAAGGAAAACTCACTTCAAGCGGAATTGAAACAATAAAGAAATTTATTTTACCTGATGGGAAAGAACAAGTATTAATAACTGAAAACCTTAAGGAAATAGCCAAAGAAGAGTACGAAAATCTCAATAAGTGATATAATTTAGTTATGCAAAGTTAAAAGTAGAAAAGAATTCCAGCAGGTAAGAGGCAATCATTGTAAAAAAGCTCAAAACAAACGATAAAAATGATTCTATCTAACAACAAAATATTAATTACAGGCGGAGCAAGCGGTAATGGACTATGATTGACTGAAAGATTTCTGAAAGAAAATAACACCGTAATCATTTGCGGAAGACGCGAAAGCCTTTTGCAGGAAATAGCAGTAAAATAGGTTGAATCCTTGTTTCGCGTTATTAATTTAAACTCAGAAGTATTCATTAAATCAAAATCAACAATGAAAATAGATCTCAAAATTCCGGATAACTATCAAACCGTGATGCCTTATTTAATTGTAAAAGATGCTGCCGGATTTATCGCTTTTACAGAAAAAGTGTTTGACGCTAAACAGACTTACATCGCAATGAGAGATGAAAATACAATTATGCATGCTGAAATTATGATTGGAGAAAGCACAATTATGTTTGCAGATTCTACAGATAAATTCAAGAAACGACCTGCCGGATTATTTGTGTATGTGGAAGATGCTGATGAGACTTATAATAAAGCTATTGAAGCCGGAGCCACAAAAATAGACGAACTTTCCGACCAACCCTATGGTAGAAGCGGCGGTGTTATTGATCCATTCGGAAACACATGGTGGATTACTTCTTTAAAATCAAACTAATTTCACAATGCTTACTAACAATAAACTTAAGGCTTTTATCCCGACAATGATGCCTGAGAAGGCCAAAGCATTCTATAAAGACATCTTAGGATTGAAATTTTTATCCGAAGACAATTACGCTTTAGAGTTTGAATCAAACGGGATATCATTACGAATAACTATTGTCCAACAATTAACACCACAGCCATTTACGATACTGGGCTGGAATGTTGACAACATTTCCGTGACAATAAAATCGCTTAATCAGAATGGTGTCATTTGCGAAAAATTTGACTTTTTAGAGCAGGATGAACTGGGTATCTGGATAGCTCCGGGAGGATCGAAAGTTGCATGGTTTAAAGACCCTGACGGAAATATTCTTTCTCTTACAGAATAACAGGTCTTCTCTAAAATTCAGATTTTAAATAGTTTAATTATCTTGACAAATCCTTATTTGTAATACTAACAATTAACCATCTTCAAATCCGACTTCTCCCCTCTTTTCCAATAGCAGCTAAGGGACTATGAAACTGGTTAAATTTTCCACTACGCTTAAATCTTCGTTAAAGCCTGATAATACTGTACAATTCAAAAGCTGATTATTGATCATTCAATAATCAGCTTTTGACATTCACTATATTAACGAAGGAAATCAGGAAAATATTCCAACAACAAGATCAATAAATAAAACTGCTCCCTCCCAGGAATTCTCTTAAAATAGAAGTTGGTGGAATCTCGTTTGGTTTCAAAGGTTTGAGGTAACGGAAAAATCCCAGTAGCCTTATGGCTTCGGAATATTCGGGCTGATTGGGTTGTACCTCGAGTAAAATTGGTTCGGCAAAAGGTTTCAGCACCGCCAGTTCGTACAACAGCGCCGAATTGAACATGGTATCGGCTTCTTCCTGAAAAGGAAAAATATGCTTTTCTTCACCGTCTCTCACACTTTGCCAGCGCGAAATGGTTTCCCTGGCTGAATATTTACGGTAACGATAATCCCGTACTATCCTTCGGATCAGTCGGTTATCGGTTGTGCTTACGCGGTTGTGGTTATCAATATTTAATGATGTAAGTGCCGAAACATAAATTTTAAACTTGGCTTCAGCAGGAATAGAACTGGTGAGCTCCGGATTCAGACCATGAATACCTTCGATGATCAAAACATTTTCGGAGTGCATCTGTAGTATTTCGCCATCATAAAAACGCATTCCGGTAGCAAATGAAAATTTGGGAATTTCAACCTTTTCGCCGGCTAATAGCGCCAGTAGATTTTGATTGAATAAAGCAATATCGAGCGCTTCAACGGCTTCATAATCATGGTTGCCATATTCATCAAGTGGCGTATCATCACGATTTACGAAATAATTGTCGAGTGAAAGGTTCAACGGTTTCATCCCGTTTACAAACAGGTGAATAGCCAGGCGTTTTGCAAAAGTCGTTTTCCCGCTCGACGAAGGGCCGCTGATAAGAATGATCTTCACCTGGTTATTCTTTGAACGGATATTGTCGGCTATCTGCCCGATTTTCTTTTCGTGCAAGGCTTCGGAGACTTTAATGAAAACTTCTGATTTCCCGTTATTACAGGAATTGTTAAGGTCGCTTATATCGGGAACTTCAAGGATTTTTACCCATTGCGAAAATTCCCTGAAGATTTCAAACAGCTTATTTTGAACAACCATATTCTCCACCTGAGCCGGGTTTCCTTTTTGAGGCACTTGCAACAACATGCCGTTGTAGTACATATTGAGGTCGAAAACCTTCAGATAACCCGTCGAAGGGATCATGAGTCCGTAAAAAGAGTCGATATGCCCGTTAAGCTTATAATAAGTGGAATAACTGCGGCCGCGATGCTTCAGAAGATTGATTTTATCTGTGAGTCCCTGTTCTTCAAATTTGCGTATTACTTCTTCCGTTTCTTCCTCTATCTGTACAAATGGAAGGTCAGCGTTCACAATATCCTGCATTCTCTGCTTGATGTCGGCAATGTCTTTCTGCGTTAATTCAACGTCTGAATTAATAAGCCTGCAATAAATTCCCTTTGAGATAGAATGGTTGATTCGAAGTGTAGCCTCGGGAAAATGCTCATGAACAGCTTTATACAAAACAAAGGAAAGTCCCCGGGTATACATGCGCATTCCATCGGGATGGTTGATATCGATAAACTGAACCGAAACGGGATGGAAGACTTCGAACGAAAGTTCGCGCAACTCATTGTTGACCATTGCGCCAAGTATTGCACTTTTCATCTCTACACAAAACTCTTGGATCACCTGATTTAGAGAGGTTCCTTTGGGGAAAAGCTTTGTAGAGCCAGAGTTAACACAAGCTACGGCAATTTTTGTATTCATGCGTATTATGAATTTAAATGGGATACTCTAATTCAATTTGATAATCATAGATTCTCCCCGTTATATATATTAATGTACTTAGGTTGAAATAGTTATTCCTGAAAAGTTAAAACACAGATAAATTAATTTTGGTTCAATGTTTCAGTACTTCCTTTAAATATTGTGCGGTATAACTATTTTTATCTTTCGCCAGTTGCTCAGGGGTTCCTTCGGCAATAATATATCCCCCACGTTCACCACCTTCGGGGCCAAGATCGATAATATAATCAGCCACTTTAATTACTTCGAGGTTATGTTCAATTACAAGTACTGTGTTTCCACGATCCACAAGTTTGTTCAGCACATTCAGTAGTATATTCACATCTTCAAAATGTAGGCCGGTTGTAGGTTCATCCAGAATATACAAAGTCTGGCCTGTATCGCGTTTCGAAAGTTCCGTTGCAAGTTTAACACGCTGTGCCTCGCCTCCGGATAAGGTGGTTGATCGTTGTCCAAGTGTAATATATCCAAGTCCGACCTGGTTTAGAGTGGCAATTTTTTGAAGTATAGAAGGAATGTTTTCGAAGAATTCAACGGCATGTTCAATAGTCATATTCAGCACATCGGTAATGGATTTGCCCTTAAAGCGTACTTCGAGTGTTTCGCGGTTGTAGCGCTTGCCTTCGCAAACTTCGCAGGGAACATGCACATCGGGCAGAAAATTCATTTCGATAACCCTGATTCCGGCGCCCTGGCAGGTTTCGCAGCGGCCGCCTTTCACATTAAAAGAAAAACGTCCGGGTTTGTAGCCCCTGATTTTAGATTCGGGCAACGACGAAAACAATTTGCGGATTTCATCAAATACACCGGTATAGGTTGCCGGGTTCGAGCGTGGAGTGCGGCCGATAGGCGACTGATCAATTTCTATAACTTTGTCAACCAGTTTAAGACCTTCGATGCTCTTATACGGTAATGGTTTCTTTTCCGAACGGTAAAAATATTTACTCAGTATAGGATACAATGTTTCGTTGATCAGGCTGGATTTACCGCTGCCCGAAACTCCTGTAATGCATGTAAAAACGCCAAGTGGCAGTTTCAAATCAACATTTTTCAGATTATTGCCGGTGGCGCCCTTCAGAATCAGGAAATCCTTTTCAAACTTTCTGCGTTTCAACGGCAGCGCAATTGTTTTTTGACCCGACAAATACTGGCAGGTGATGCTGTTGAAGTTCAAAAGTTCATCAGGAGTGCCCTGGGCAACAATGTGTCCACCATGAGTTCCTGCTCCCGGCCCCATATCAATAACATGGTCAGCAGCCAATATCATATCCTGGTCGTGTTCCACAACAATTACAGAGTTGCCGGTATCACGCAGGTCCTTAAGCGAATTGATCAGCCGGTGATTATCGCGCTGATGCAAGCCAATGCTTGGCTCGTCGAGAATATAAAGCACACCAACAAGTTGTGAACCGATCTGAGTGGCAAGACGTATGCGTTGAGATTCTCCTCCCGATAGACTTCCCGAACTGCGGTTGAGCGAAAGATAGTCGAGCCCTACATTTAGAAGAAACGATAAACGGCTTTGAATTTCACGGATAATTTCGTGGGCAATCATAGTTTGCCTTTCGTCGAGGTGTTGCTCCAGGTTTTTGAACCATTCCGAAAGATTTACGAGATCCATCTTCGAAAGTTCGGCTATATTCTTATTATTTATCCTGTAAAACAGTGATTCCTTTTTTAGCCGTGTTCCGTTACAATCAGGGCATTCGATCGAATTCATAAAACCTTCGGCCCATTTCTTCAAGCCTTCGGGGTTTCCGGCTTCGTTCTGGTTTAAAATATGCTGAACAATGCCTTCAAAATTGAGTGAATAGGATGAAGTTACACCCAGGTATTCATTTTTAACTTTAATAACTTCTTCCGAACCATACAGAATGGTTTCTATGGCTTCCTCAGGAATATCCGATAAAGGCGTATCCAGGTTAAAATGGTATTTATGAGATATTGCTTCCAGCTGCCTGAAAATCCAGGTTGGTTTATATTCGCCAACCGGCGCAATGCCGCCTTTACGTATGCTGATAGATGGATCGGGAATTACTTTGGTGAGATCTATTTCTGAAATATATCCAAGGCCTTTGCATTTCGGGCAATAGCCATAGGGCGAATTGTAGGAGAAACTGTTGGGTTCCGGTTCATCATATGCTATTCCGGTTTCGGGATCCATCAGCAGCCTGCTGTAGAATCTGGCTTCCGTGGCAGTTGATTCCATGGCCATCAGGGCGCCTTTGCCCTGCCGCAATGCAGTTTGAATGGAAGATGTGAGTCTGGTCAGTGATTTTTCATTCACTTTAATGGTGTCGATAACGGCTTCAATATCATGGATCTTATACCTGTCGACCTGCATTCCGAAAGCGATTTCACTGATCTCACCGTCCACACGTACTTTCAGGAATCCCTGTTTGCGTATCTGTTCGAAAAGTTCGCGGTAATGTCCTTTGCGACCACGAACCAAAGGCGCCAGCAGATAAATGGTTTTATCAGCATAGTTTTCCATAATCAGGTCAATGATCTGACTATCAGTGTATCTAACCATTTTCTGACCCGAAACAAATGAAAATGCTTCGCCTGCCCTTGCAAAAAGCAGACGCAGGAAATCATAAATTTCGGTTATTGTTCCTACTGTAGACCTGGGATTACGGTTGGTAGTCTTCTGCTCAATGGAAATAACGGGGCTTAAACCTGTGATTTTATCCACATCAGGACGTTCGATATCGCCCATAAACTGCCGTGCATAGGCGGAGAATGTTTCCATGTAACGGCGTTGACCTTCGGCGTAAATGGTATCGAAGGCAAGCGATGATTTTCCACTTCCGCTTAGGCCAGTAATCACAACCAATTTATCGCGCGGAATAATTACGTCGATATTTTTCAGGTTATGCACCCGGGCACCATATACTTCGAGGTATTCCTGCCTGATGGTATCTGGTAATTCAGAAGTAATTGTGTCAATGCCGCCCTGGTTCATAAGTAGTCGTAAGTTGATGCCATATTATTAATTATCAGGCCTATCTGGGCAGCGAACCGGCAGTAATGGTATCGTTAAATATCTGTTCAGCATTATCAATTTCATCCAGTAATTTATCGAAATCTTCAAAACCTTTTTTCGGAAGAGTCAGTGTATAATTCTTCTTACCCGTATTTGTCAGCTTATCCGAACGCAACCATGGATTGAATTCCTTAAGCAGCCGATAATTGATTTTCATCGTTTTTGCAAAAACCGGCAGGTTGTTGATGCTCGAATCGATAGTAATTGTATAAGAAGGAATAGGTGGATAAAGATCTTTCTTGCGAATATTATATCCATATTCGGTAGGATGTTCGTATAATAACTTCAATGCAATTATCCGGTAAACGTACCGCATGGTTTCTTCAGGAAGGTATAAATCGTAATAGGAATAAGCTTTCTGGCGATCCAGTTCTTTCGAGATACGTCCTTCACCAACATTGTAGGCAGCGGCAGCCAGAGTCCAGCTGCCATATTTATTGTAAGAGCCGCGAAGCAGTTTGCAGGCAGCTTCGGTAGCTTTTTCAACGTGATAACGTTCATCTACCTGTTCGGAAATTTCGAGACCGAAATGTTTACCTGTCCCAGGCACAAACTGCCAGAAACCAGCAGCGCCGGCCGGGGATTGTATGTTCGAAAGTCCGCTTTCGATCAGAGCGAGGTACTTAAAATCCTCAGGAATACCGTTCCTTTTCAGAATCGGAATGATAATGTGAAAATAGCGGTTCGATTTTTTTAACATCAGCAAAGTGGAGGAATGCCAGTAGGTGTTAACCATCAACTCGCGGTCGAGGCCTTCGCGTACATAATACAATCCAAGCGGGGCTTCTTCACCAGCAAATTCAGCCTTATCAGGTAAAACCAATGAATAAATCTTATTGCTCCGAAGGAATGCTTTCTGGTAATCGAGATCTGCGGCAGCCTTTTCCTTGTTTCGTGAATAATAAAATCCCTCGAAAGCAGCGAAAGCTACAAGCACAAAAATAAATATGAGTCTTTTACTTATAAATAAGAATTTTCTAATCATTTAATTTAATTTAGTGTTACTAATCAGCTATGTGAATGCAAAGAATGATGAATGCAACACACAGTTTACGCTGATTTCACAGATAAGCGTACATGCCTTAGGTCTATTTTTGTTATGAAAACTGCTGAAAGCAGTTCTAAATCTGTGCAAATTTGTGAAATCTGCGGCAAAATAGAGTATTCAAGGTTTGATTAGTAACGATTTAATTAATCCAGTCACTATTTTAGCGTCAGGAATCTTGTATTCCTTTTGTCAGAAAAGGATCGCATCTTTTAAAAAAGGTGAAATCTTATCTTTATCTGATAAAAGCGGTTCGGAAATGCCCCAATCTATATTCAGTTCAGGATCATTCCAGCGAATGCTAGCTTCCGATGCCTTATTATACACACCGGAACATTTATAGGTGAAAACGGTATCGTCTTCGAGTGTTATAAAGCCATGTGCGAAACCTTTTGGTATCCAGCACATCCATTTGTTTTCTCTTGTAAGTTTCATCGAAACCCATTTTCCAAATGTAGGTGAGTTTCGCCTGATATCAACTGCAACATCCAGAACAGCTCCACGAATTACCCTTACAAGTTTTCCCTGTGCAAAAGGCTCCAGCTGGTAATGCAGACCGCGGAGTACATTTTTCTGCGATTGCGATTCATTATCCTGCACGAATGGTTCTGAGATACCTAATGCGGCAAATTTCTCCGCATGAAATGATTCGAAAAAATATCCACGATCATCACCATAAACATCCGGTTTAATAATTATTACATCAGGAATTGCAGTTGGTATCAGCTCCATAAGAAGAACAGGGATTTACAAGTGAATAACTTCGCCGTAAGCAGCAGCTACAGCTTCCATAACTGCCTCGCTCATAGTTGGGTGAGGATGTATAGACTTAATAATTTCGTGACCGGTAGTTTCGAGTTTACGGGCAACCACTACTTCTGCAATCAGTTCAGTTACGTTCTCCCCTATCATATGTGCACCAAGCCATTCGCCGTATTTAGCATCAAAAATTACTTTTATAAAACCATCTTTTGCACCGGAGGCGCTTGCCCTGCCCGAAGCTGAGAACGGAAATTTCCCGACCTTGATTTCATATCCGGCTTCCTTTGCTGCCTTTTCGGTCATGCCTACCGAAGCAATTTCGGGCGTAGTATAGGTGCAACCGGGTACGTTATTGTAATCAATGGCTTCAACATTCATACCTGCAATTTTTTCCACACAGGTAATTCCTTCGTGTGATGCAACATGCGCAAGAGCCTGACCGCTGACGATATCTCCGATTGCATAGTAACCTTCAACATTGGTACGGTAAAATTCATCCACAAGCACTTTGCCTTTTTCGGTTTTGATACCGGTTTCTTCCAAACCAATGCCTTCGAGGTTGGTGGCAATACCAACTGCCGAAAGAACTATGTCGCACTCAACTACTTCAATCGCCTTTGGCGTTTTTATGCTTACTTTGCATATATCGCCCGTAATTTCTACTGATTCAACCGAGGATGAAGTCATGATTTTCATACCGGCTTTTTTGAAACTGCGTTCCAATTGTTTCGAAACTTCATCATCTTCTACAGGAACAATACTTGGAAGAAATTCGACCAAAGTAACCTGAACGCCGATGCTGTTATAAAAATGAGCAAACTCGGAACCTATTGCGCCTGAGCCAACAACAACCATACTTTTAGGCTTTACGGTGAGTGTCATGGCTTCGCGGTAGCCGATAATTTTTTTGCTATCCTGCTTCAGATTGGGCAACTCACGGGAACGGGCGCCGGTAGCCAGGATAATATGTGAAGCTTCGTATTCGGTAACTTTCCCTTCAGCATCAGTGACATCCACTTTTTTGCCAGGTTTCACCTTGCCGAATCCTTGTATGTGATCAATTTTATTTTTCTTGAGCAGGAACTGTATGCCTTTACTCATACCATCGGCCACGCCACGGCTCCGCGTTACCATTGCCTGCAAATCAGGAGTGGCAGTTCCTTCGAGGGTTACTCCATAATCGGCTGCGTGTTTCAGGTAATTATACACCTGTGCACTTTTAAGTAAAGCCTTGGTAGGAATACAACCCCAGTTGAGGCAAACGCCTCCGAGTTCTGATTTTTCGATAACTGCAGTTTTTAACCCAAGTTGTGCTGCCCTTATAGCTGCTACATAACCACCCGGACCGCTGCCAATTACTATAACATCATACTTCATATGCAGTGAATTTTAAAATAAACGGCAAAATTACCATTTTTTAGCGGGTTTAAGCCAATATTGTTAAGAATATCTCTTTCAAAACAATCAAAATGCCGCTTTTGTTTCCCATATTTTGTTAAAAATATTTTTACAAAATACATTAATTGTACTTGTTTTAATGCAAACAGCCTGCAAAAAGCAGGCTGTCACTCAATTTCATTAAAGAAAATAATTTGTTATTTTGTCCCTGGCTCTGCTCCGGCTGCGGGCGCTTCGGATGGCATTTCAGGCATTTGTTGTGTAGACTGGTCCATTATAGTATAGCCTTCAGGAATCTTGAATTTTTCGGCCGGAACTTTTGCTCCAAAATCTACTTTTTCAGCTACAATTTCCATCTGACCCATCGAAATCTTGATCTGGATATTCTTATATTGAACTCCGGTAATGCGGTTTGAAGGATTAAGGCTGTCGGGAGCGATTGAATATTTCATGCCTTCGAGACCTGCAACTGTTTCTTTTCCTTCTTCCTTATAGCCGAGTTTTGTTTTCAGCTTTGCACTTAACGAAGCAACATTCATTTGCTCCAGCATTTCAGCGGTAAGGGTTGTTTTATAAACATTTTTGGTAGCCCTGTCCATACCACCCTGATTGTTTTCGAGCTCATAATGGTACATAACATTACCGTCTCTCATATCAATTGTATGTTGACGCATTTTCTGGCCATTCATGTCGCCTTCGACCATGGTTTCGCGCATTTCCTTTTTTCCGTAATCATCAAAATAAAGTGTCTGGGTAACTTTAACACCCATCATATCCAAAGGTTTATAGGTAACAATACCGCTTTTCTCACCATAAGGCTGATCAGCGCTACCGCTATTATTGCCTGAGCCACCTGATTTACAGGCCATTAACAAGGTAAGGCCAATAACCTGTACCAGGATTACAATTTTTTTCATTTTTTAATTAATTGGTTAAATATTTTTTTTTGCAAAAGTACTATTTTTTTCAATCCGGCAAGAAATCATTCAAATTCAGCCAATCGGCAACTGCCGTGAGAAGCCTTCCTGAAGTGAAATAAAGGTTTCGGTAAAAGATATCTCAGGAATGGCCTGGATTTGCTCCACTATTACCTGTTTCAGATGCTCGTTGTTTCGGGTGATAATTTTGATAAGCAAGGAATATTTACCTGAGATATGATGGCATTCGACGATTTCGGGAATCTGCCGGATTTTATTGAAAACTTCGTTGTGCGTGCTGGTGGAGGAAAGATTAACCTGAATTCCGATAAAGGCGCAGGTAAGATAGCCCATGCTTTTGTGATTGAAAACAAGCTGTGATCCTGAGATAATTCCAGCTTCCTTCATTTTCTTTATGCGCTGATGCACAGCAGTGTGGGTTACTTTGCAGTTCCTGGCTATTTCGACGTACGAGGTACGGGCATCCTTCATTAATTGTTCAACAATTCGCTTGTCGAGTGCATCAAGATGAAAGTTTGATTCCATCGTTTTCGAGGTATTAATTAAAATTGAAAGCTTTAAGGGATTAAAAAATTCAAAATTAAATTATTATTTCAATATTAGTTTCAAAATGTAATACTTATTGAAAAATAATGAAAGATATGGTAGTTTTGCAGTTCTGAATTATGGAACCTGAGAAGAAAAAAAAATAATTGAACAATTGAATAATTGAACAGCTGAAGTAAGAAGTAACTTCCCCAGGCACTAAGCACTATGCACCAAGCACATAATAACGAAAAATAAAAACTCA
This sequence comes from Bacteroidales bacterium, assembly GCA_038237165.1. Lineage (GTDB taxonomy): Bacteria > Bacteroidota > Bacteroidia > Bacteroidales > UBA4417 > UBA4417. The sequence continues at coordinate 19,790 of JBBRYZ010000007.1, forward strand.
GAACAAAAATCTTAATTTCAAAAACAATAATCACCATGAAACACGATCCATCACGAGCAATTTTCGAAATGAAACAATTCGGCGAATTTGGCGATGTTAATCCATCCATTACCGATTCGGCTACATACACATTCCTGCAAGCCAAAACCATGTCTGATACTTTTCATGGCGAGGCAGAAGGCTGTTTCCTCTATTCAAGGCATTGGAATCCGAGCAATAAATACCTTGCCGATGTGCTTGCTGCCATGGAAGGCACTGAAGAAGCATGGGTAACAGCTTCGGGTATGGCTGCAATAACTTCGGCTATTTTACAGTTATGTAGCACAGGCGATCATATCGTTTCGAGTATTACAACTTATGGAGGAACATTTGCATTTATGCAGAATTACCTGCCGAAATTCAATATCAAAACCACTTTCGTTGATATCACTGATCTGGATGCCGTTCGCAAGGCTATAACTCCAGATACCAAGATCATCTACACTGAATCGATGACCAATCCAATGCTGCAGATTTCTGATATCCCGGCATTAGCTGCTATCGCCAACGAGCATAAGGTAATTCTGATGGTCGATAACACTTTTACACCTATGATTATAGCTCCTGCTACATTGGGCGCTCATGTTGTTGTGTATAGTATGACCAAATTTATAAACGGCAAAAATGATTGTGTTGCCGGCGCGATTTGTGGTTCAAAGGAATTTATCAACTCGCTGATTGATGTAAATAACGGTACAGCCATGCTTCTTGGACCGGCACTCGATCCGCTTCGTTCGTCGGGTATTCTCAAAAACATGCATACGCTTCATATACGCATGCAGCAGCATAGCAAAAATACAATGTACCTTGCTTTAAAAATGAAAGAAGCTGGTCTTAAGATCAGTTATCCCGGATTACCGGAACATAAAGGCCACGAACTCTTGAAAAAGATCATGAATCCTGATTTCGGATTCGGTGGCATGCTTTCCATCGACTTGGTAAGCAGCGAACGTGCTTCGCGTTTTATGGAACTTATGGAAATGCACGGTGTGGGTTACTTGGCCGTGAGCCTGGGTTATTTCAAAACGCTTTTCAGCAATTCGGGGAAGAGCACATCCAGCGAAGTACCAGTTGATGTTCAGCATGATATGGGCTTATCCGAAGGACTGGTACGTTTCAGCGTTGGCCTCGATCATGATATTGAGCATACCTGGAATAACATTGAAAAATGTTTGAAAATGATGGAATAGTTGCAAATTTCATATCTGGATAAAAGGCGTTGCCGGTTCCTGTTCTGGAATTAAGGCGCGCCTTTTTTGTTGAAAATTGAAAACAGAAAATGGAGAAATGGTTAGGTAAAATAATGCTACCTTTGAGCTTTTGAACCTTGAACGCGAAGCTTTCGAACTTTTGAACTTTTGAACTTTTGAACCCTTGAACGCGAAGCATTGAACCCTTGAACGCGAAGCATTGAACCTTTGAACGCGAAGCATTGAACCTTTGAACCTTTGAACTAAAAAATATACATGTTTAGATTGATTTTGCTGGTTGGCACAGGTGGTTTCCTTGGAACAGTTTCGAGGTTTCTTACAACCCGTTATTTTGCGGCTCATTTTCCGTCTTCATTTCCTTACGGCACTTTTGTGGTAAATGTACTGGGCTGCTTATTAATCGGGCTTATTTACGGAATTGCCGAGAAAGGCGATTTTTTAAACACCGAATGGAGGTTATTTCTGACGGTAGGATTTTGTGGCGGATTTACAACCTTTTCAGCCTTTGCAGCCGAAAATATGGCTATGCTCCGCGACTACGAATTATTCAATTTCTTTTTATACACTGGCGGCAGCATCTTTATAGGATTGCTGGCCACATTTGCAGGCATCATGCTTATTAAAATTCTATAAGATGAAAACAAATGATGATGTTAAGATTTTAAGGGTGTACACCAGTTCGACCGACAAACTAAAGCATACGCCTTTGTACGAAATGCTGGTTTTTGCTGCCCGGCGAAACGGAATGGCAGGCGCAACGATTCATAAAGGCGTGATGGGCTACGGCGGTAGTAGTGTGGTTCATTCGGCCAAGTTCTGGGAAACCAACGATAAACTGCCAGTGGTGGTCGAAGTTATAGACGAAAGCGCTAAAATTGAAGCTTTCTTCGAAGTTATCAGGCCATACCTCGAAAGTGTCCGCTACGGCTGCCTGGTTACAATAGAAGATGCTCATGTTTTGCTGTACAAAGCAGGAGGAAAGAAGGTGGATTTTTAACTGTAAATTAACTGTTCTTAACTGGAATCGTACAACATTATTGTCTTTCACAATCACATATTCTTTACAAAAATACTTATATAACTTTTGGTTATATTGGTTGTAAAGTGAATGATGGGCTTTTCCTTTTGAAAAACTTTACCCATATTTATCACTTGTAATACATCTTTTGCAAAGTCGAGTTCTGAACTTTCACATCTGATCTGATTTGCATCTATTCTATAACCGGGTCTGTTATTTTGCTCAGCCGTTAATGGAACAACAAAAATATTTGATTCCGGAAATTGCTTTTTAAGAAGTACAGCAATCTTTTCAGCTCTGGGTTTGGATTCACTGATAACATTCGGAAGATAGAATACTTCAATTTTGTAGGAAGCATTTGGGAATAATACTTTACTGTTGACAGTTGCCCCCGTATTATCTGCATTACTGGATAAAAACAACCTTTGAACGCTTTCAAGGCGCTTCTGAACATCCTCAGGCAACAGGCTCAATGCATCCAGGAGCGGCTTTACTCCTGCGCTCAGAATACTATCGTTTCTTGAAATTTCCCTGTAGGCGCTATCTGCCTTTTTTTGAGCAGTCTGTGCCAATGTTTTTTCATAAATAGCCGCTTTACTTGCTTTTTCGGATTGCTTTGACAGTTTCAAAGCATATAAAAATGAAATTACCGAGACAACGGCTAAAATCGAAATAACTACTGTTATGATTCTTGTTCTTCTCAGGCTCTTTTTTTGTAAATCTAAATCCTGAGCAGTTTTGCGCGTCTTTTCCTCAGCTTCGATATCTTTTCTGTGTTCCTCTTCTTTTTGCTTTTTTTCAAGCTCAACTTTTGCTTTACTTTCATCAATCAGTTTCACCTCATCGGAGGTCAAGTTCAGCTTATTTAGACAAGGCTCAATAAAATTCAATTGCTTTTCCGTAAAGGTTTCCCTTGCATCAGCCTTTATTGACAACTGGTTATTAATCAGTCGGCGGATTTCGAGCAAGGCTATTTCTTCGTCACTTCGTTTTTCGGCTATGCATTTAGCAAGCGAGTCGTGTGCCAACTCATAGCGGTTTGTGTTTTCCGAAAAATTCAGAATTCTACGGTTACAAAACTCAGTAATGCAATCATCAATCATATTTTTATCAAAACCAGTCAGCCTGTTATGTAGCTCTTTTGGCAGAATGGGCTCCTTGGTTCCTTCGAGCGTAGAGAATGGAGATAAAATCTTCCAAATGGTGTCGGTTGAAACAGTTGCGCCTGCAAGATTTTGTTTCGTACTGATGCTTTTCACCTGGCTTTCCAGAAAATCACGAAGAACATCACCAATATCACCGATACCTTGCAGAGTTTCATTCGTGATCAATGCTTCCGCTTCCTGAGTTTCATCATGAGTGATTTCAAGATACAATTTATCCATAAAAACCTGAAGGTAAGGCAGTTGAATGGTAAGCGTATTTTTCTTTCCTTTTAGTCTGTTAAAAATTTCTTCGGTAATGGCCGGTATCTCATCTTCCTTAATGTGGACATTTGAATTTTTGTAATTATTGATACCAGTAAGCACATCTTTTACTTTATCTATATTCATGGGCTCAACCCTGAGCTTTTTACGCAGAAGTTGCGGAACAGCTCTTTCGAAATCATAAAGATAGCCGAGGTATTCCTCACGGATTGAAAAAATGAGCTTTACCGTTTGTTCGCTCAATAAAATCTCCTTTATTGCCTGAATAAACAGAGCTTGCTCCGTTGGATTGCCCAGTATATATAGTTCTTCAAACTGGTCAAAAATTAAGTAAATGGGTTTAAAATGATTGAGATACACATTCCTGATTAATTTCGGAAACCCGGTCAGGATTTTGTTGTCCTGGGAATCGTATTCGTCATTTGAACTCATCTGATTCCCTCCAGCATCAACGAGGGCTTTCTCCAATGAAGCGTTCATATCGCTCCCTCTTCTAACGGTTAGCGCAAGCCAGTCGTACGATTTGAATTTACCTGCCAATCCGCATTGTATCAGGCTTGTTTTCCCTGTTCCCGATGCTCCATAAACCAGCAATATGGAATTCTGAAACACCATTTCATAGAGTGCTTTGATTTCTTCATCTCTGCCGAAAAATATTTCGGTATCGTTATGGTCGTATGCATCTAAAAACTTGAAAGGATATTTTTTCATACCTGTACACTATGTAATGTGAACACTATCTGATAACCGGGTATTTTCATCTGCGCTTTGAATATTTGAGATTTACTCTTCCGGTTTCTTCGTTATTTCATCTTTCGGTGGCTCCTGCTTTTCATCAGCATCCTTCAACTTTTTGATAACAGGCCATCCATCGTGTTCCTTGTTTAATATAGCCTCCACATGTTTGATAAAAATGCTTTCCTTGTCGGCTCCTTCTTTTCCATAATCACCTACATTGAAATGGTAATAATAAATTTCGGGTTTCAATTGTTCGCTGGTTGCGCGATAATTTACCCACAACTCCTGGTATTGGAAGGTTTTTAAAGCTGAAGTGATTACAGTAACTAAAGCGGCTGATGCCACTACCGCATATTGCAGATCGAATTTATCGCGGGGCAGGGCGGCCATGATGGTAGTAAGCGTCGACAATATAATGAGCATCCATTGGAAATTTTTATATTTCTTCTGGTTCTTCGCCGAAGCTTTTGAATAATAATTCATTTGTCCCTCGTATCTTTTTTCAAGATATTCATTAAAAGCGTTTTCATCCATGGTTTTTCAGTTTTATTATTATAAGTAAATTTGTCTGTAAAAATTCTATACTAAAGTCCTCATAATTTTAATTATGAGGTCTTTACGAGTTTTTAGAAAGAGTAAACAAAGCCCGCAATTATGCCAAACGTGCTGTAATTGGATTTTGCAGTGCTGTTATATATTGAGTTAAACTCATCCGAAGTTCTATCAAGAGGAATGTATTTTTGTTTTCGTTCGGGCAGCGGAGCATAAACGAAATATGCACCCAGTTTTACTGCCATCCCGTTTTCATGAAACCTGGAAATGTTATATTGAATGTCACAGCCCAGGTTAATAGCAACGGTGGTACGTGATAGCTTTTTAGTATCGCGATAGTTCTTATTGCTAGCAAAATCATAATTGGCGGAAGCAGCATACAATCGCGAAAAAACAGTACCGGCACCCGGATTTGGATTCTGTGTGTTTATACTTTGAGGAGTAATGAGCACGTTCCATCTTGAACCCGCGTCAAAGTGGTCGTAATAGGTAATTGCATCCTGCCTGATGGTATCAACCTGGTACAAACCCCCTAAATCAATGTTCGCATTATAATCAGAACTGTTCCTGAAGATCATAACCGAAGGGCCTGCTTTGAGGTTGATTACCAATTTTTGCTTAGCCTTGATGCCAGGCTTAAACCTGAAATCAAACATAACCGGTAAATTAATAATATGGTATGAGATTTCTTCGTTCAGGCTGATGATTGAAACCTGCCTGCGGTAATTATTAGTCCCGTCGGATGATTTAAAAGTATAAATCATAGGCGCTTCCAACTGGTAGTCGGCCTTAAAAGCGGAATAAGTAAAACCGATTGATACGCCGGTATTTCTCCTCCTGGTTCCAAAATAGAAAATATAATTGCCCCCGACCGATATGCCTGGTTTACTTCCGGGATTTTTCAAAATTCCCTTTTCGGACTGCAACACATCGGTTGCATTGTTGCCTGATTGGTCCACATAACCTAATTGATTGAGCTCAGGCAGATTAATATCTGCAGAATTTAGTTGAGCTCCAATAAATCCTTCGATTTGGCTCTGGTTAATAAAAAAGGAAGTCGGGCAACCTTGATTTCCGGCTTTACTGGTATAGGTTACAGGGCATTTATCAGTGGCATCGGGAACACCATCAAGGTCATAATCGGGCATACCATTTGCCGTAAAATCGCCGTATGGATTCTTACAGTTATTGGCAATCCTGCAACTGTCTTCTCCGTTCAATATTCCATCCTTATCATCATCATTCAAACATTCAACAGTAGCGTTTTTCAGTATAGTTTCAATAGTTTTTATTTTGACATCAACTTTCGAATCTACTGAATCCTTAATCATTATCATATGGATTCGTAAAGTAGATGATGTTCTGAATTGATAGACTGAATCAGGATTTCGAAGAATCTTTCCTTTCAGATTTTTTTTCATTGCAGCATATTCATCATCCCTCTCTTTTCCGCTGTTTTTTTCAAATTCAACATCTTTATGAAAACTTAATATGCTATTTACAAGCGAATCAGTATCCTGAAACAGATACTTTCTGGGTTTCTCGGCCCACACCGTTCTTCTGATTTCAACGATTAAGGAATCCGGATTTTTATAAAGTATGGTATCATTGTCAATTCTGAGTTTACTGATTTCCAACGCTACATCATGAGCGTACAGATCAAATGGTTTTGATTTGATATCTACCGCATAAGTCCCCGCTTTTTTCCCGGGAATAAACCGGAAATTAAAATCATCATCTATGGTTGCATCTGTGGCAAACAGGGTCTTAAATTTATTATAAGCCTTTAAATCAACTGATCTGCTGTTGTTATCAATTCCCATTGTCCACGACATCCTTAACCCGTCTATCAATTGATTTACAAGAGTATCTATCCTGGCAGCGGTTTGAGCCCGGACAAAAACAGGAAACAAAATAACAAACAGTACTATTTTATATTTCATACCCTTGTTTGTTTAATGTTGAATGATAAAACGTGCTACTACCTTTTTCAGATCGCTGCTGCTTAGCACCAGGTAATAAAGTCCTCCGGTCAACGCCGCAGTGTTGAAGTTCCGGGTTACTTCCGGTGAATTTTTTACAAAATTCACTGTGAATACCACTTGTGCCATTGAATTATAAATTTTTGCATTCACTGTTCCGTATATATTTCCTTTCAGTACAATATCAAATATTCCGTTGTTCGGATCGGGGAATACATTTAATCCGACTGAATTATCCTTGGGCGGTATTTCAGCCATTTTCAGCCTGGCATAAGGGCCGTTGTAATAAACCTTACTGAAACAATTTCCTTCCTGGAGTATTACCCAATAGGCATAACGGGTAGTATCCAGCTTATTATCAGCTATAAACCTGTTTTCAGGAACAAAAAACTGGTACACCTGTCCATCAACTGCTTTTGGTGGTCCGTATGCCCGGTCGGGTATTGTGCGTACCAGTGAATCATATCCCCATTGATATCCGTTCACAGGATTCATTGTATTATCAGGATAAACAAGCAGATTGCCAGGATTTTGCAAAATTATTTTTCGTTCCTGAATCCCTGTTTCACTTCCGGCTTTCGCAGTTTGAGAAACCGAATCCACACAGCCGCCGTTTGCAGTATTTATTGCAAAAGCTTTTATGGTTGAATGTATATCCGGATTTGGAAATGAAATTACTGTATTGGCGTCATTGGTATCTCTGATGGAAATATCCGGGCTGCCGGGATTTGATGTCCACACATAAGAAATACCGTTGACCGGCGAATTAATGTTGAAGCTAATGTTGGCAGATCCTTTACATACGCTGTCGTTATGGAGATTTAGCCAGCTGAATACTGGTTTTGGAGGTGAAGGATTTACAGTTATTTTGAAATTCTCATCCTTATTTCCGGGACAATTATCTTTGCTGGCGGTTACAAAAACCGAAATATTGGCAGCAACCGGTGAAGTTCCCGTATTAGTAGCTGTAAATACGGGTATGCTTCCACTCCCGCTTTTACCAAAACCGATGGATGTGTCGCATGTCCAGGTAAAGGACGAATCGGGCGAAGCACTGCTGAAATTTATTCCGTTAACGATGTTCCCGTTGCAAAATGCGGTGTCATTTACAGGATTCACTAACGGTGTTGGATTAACAGTAACTTTCACCGAATCCTGAATTTCGCAAAGAGAGCCTGCCGACAGAGTAAAAATATATTTAACCACAACCGGCTGGGATGTTGTGTTGTGCAGGGTTTCACTTATCAATGAATCATTTAACCTGATTTCTGCGGGGTTGCTTATTCCAGGTACAACCGACCTTTTCCAACTGAAATTTATTCCCTTGGCTGCACTTTTAGCTATATAATTGAAAAGTACATTGTCGCAAATACTGGTATCCTTCGTACTCGAAAGACTTAGCATGGGGTAAACCGTAATCGAAAACGCTGAATTCGGTCCCTGGCATTGATCGCTGCTTGCGATAATTGAAACCGTAATATTGGCAACAAGCGGCGAATTACCCGTATTAGTGGCGGTAAAAACAGGTATATTCCCGTTACCGCTTTTGCCGAATCCAACGGTTTCGTCGCTGACCCATGTAATGGTTGAGTTGGGCGAAGCACTTGCGAAACTGATACCGTTTACACTATTCCCGTTGCAAAATGTTTCATTATTAAGCTGATTAATTTTAGGTGTCGGACTAACTGTAACTTTAACCGAATCGGAGGCATCACACAGCGGACTCGACGATAAAGTAAAAAAATAAGTAACAACAACCGGTTGCGAAGTTGTATTGTGCAAAGTTTCACTGATCGCAGCATTATTTAATCTGCTTTCTTCGGGATTGCCTATACCGGCCACTACTGGCCTTTTCCAGTTGAAATTTATTCCCCTGGCTGAGCTTTTGGCTGTATAGTTGAAAAGCACATTATCACAAACACTTGTATCCCTGGTACTCGAAAGTTTGAGCAAGGGCAGCACTGTAATTGTAAAACTGGAATTTGATCCCGGGCATTGATCGCTGCTGGCTTTAATTGACACATTTACAGTGGCAACAACAGAGTCGGCAATGGAATTACCGGCAATAAAAGCAGGAATATTTCCACTCCCACTTTCACCGAATCCTATGCTCGGAAAACAAGTCCAGGTAAAAGCTGCATTGGGCGAAGCGCTGCTGAAAGGTATTCCGCTAACAGTATTTCCTTTGCAATAAGTTATGTCGTTTTTGGGATTGATTACAGGCGTTGGATTTACTGTAACCTTAAGTGTATCAGCAACAATGCATCCGGTTGTATTGGATAAGGAATATATATAATTCACTTCAACCGGCTGATCCGTAGTATTGATAAGACTTTCGCTAATAACATCCGTAATTGTATCCTTTTGTGACGGATTACTGATTCCAGTTACAAAATCCCTTTTCCAGCTTATAATGGTTCCTTCGGGATAAGTAGTCGCTTTATAGGTAAACGGAGCTTTGTTGCAAACACTTGTTATTTTGGAACTTGTTAAAAAAGGTTTGATCAATACGTTAACTATTGCTTTTGACGAATCAGCAAGAAACTGGGTTTGTGTACATCCTTTGCTATCGGTCAATGAAATCAGATTGTAGCTAAATGATCCCAATTCATTTGTAGGAGCATTCGCAGTAATAGCGGTTGAAGTTCCATTTGTAGAAATTGACTGATTAGATCCTCCGTTTACATAATAATTAAAAGTATAAGGTATTGTTCCATTTGAGGCTTTCAGGATCAGTGCAGGTTGTGTACTGTACTGGCAAACGCTTGTTGCTCCGCTTATTGAAGCGGTTGGCAACGGGAATAACTTAATAGTTGATGATCCTGTGAGGGCCTGGGAACATCCACCGTCAGGATTTGCGACGGAAATAAGTGTGAGTGTTTGAGCTGTATCTGCTTTGACAATAATCACCGTTGCTTTACCAGCTGAAAGATAAACTGCTTTATCAGCGCTCCCGTTGAGCCGGTAAGTCACTACAGAGCCACTTGTACCCGTGATCGCAAATTCAGCATTCTGACCCGAACAGATTTGACCCTGATTAGCTGAAACAGACGCAACAGGTAGAGGATTAACTTTTATTGTTCCCGAATCAGCAAAATTTGTTATACACCGGAATGTGATTTTGTATTTCAGAACGCCTGTATTTGTTGGTGTGCCGCTTATGGTTGCAAACTTGTTTGTTTTATTCCAGTTTCCATTTATTCCATTTGGCAAACTGAAAATAGCAGTATCTGCACCTGTTGCCAAATATGTGATATTCACTATTGGTTGGCTGATGCAAATAGTCTGATTGTCAGTGCCGGAGCCAGAAGTGAGATTAGCGCTGCATTGCGCAAACAATTTGCTGTTAGGCAATAAAAAACCAAGTACAATAAAGAGTAGATATATTTTTTTCATCCTACTGGTAGAATTTAATATCAGGTTGATTTATCAAAGCTTTTGTCTGTTCGGTTTCAGGATCAAATCCTCTGTTCTTTTTCAGTTTTTTCAACAAATCATATGTAAAGGGATCCCATGAGTAATAGGTTCCTTTCCCTTTGGTTGTTTTTAGAATGATTTTACCAAGCTTCTGGTCAAATTCTGCCTTTACGATTTGTTCAAAGCTTTTATTATAAGGCAATTCGTTCCCGATTAAATGTATATCCGGTTTTAACGATATTTCATCCAGTTTATAAACACGCGTGTTGCTGGTTTTGGCTGCTGCCAGTAAAAAGTGATTTACACTAACGTCAGGATCATCCTTATATTCAAAAAACAGAATGGCGGTGATTTCCGACTCCAGTTTGTTTTCAAAAACAGGTTGAAGTTTCTTGTTGGCCCCGGTATATATGACATATCCGATATAACCGCCTGAAGTTCCAAAATAAATGATGTTTTTTCTCTCATTAAAATCGAGGGCAGTAACTTTGGCTCCCATGCTAATAGCAGCGATTTTTTTCAAGCCTTGATACACATAAATAAAGTTGTCGTCGGTTGCACAAAAAGTCAGGTCTGATTTTTCGCCCCTGGCATAAGGAACATTTTTCTGACCGGTTATTCTTTTATACTCAACAATTGCCGCAGGATCAGTTTTATTACTTTCAAAGGACTCATTAACCTGAGTAAGTACAGGATCCATGAATTTGTTATTATTAATTATTCCGTAGAAATCATAAATCCGCTTGTATAATTCATTGTCATAATAAAGTTTGTTTCTCAACGAATTATAAATTTTGAAAGCTGCCTTATCCTTAGTCTTTAATTTGCCATTTAAACTATCGAAATGATAGTTGTATGCTAAGAAGTAATTGTTATCATAGAATTTATCCGCGTTGTTATTTTCCACCGACGGTCCGTCCTGGATTAAGCGCACATATTCACTTGCAGCATTTCTCAGGTTTTTGATCCTTGTTTCATTGAGAGCCCTTAATGCTGTATTTTTAGCACTATCAGCTACTATTTTAGCTATTTTTTCTTTCGTAGCGCTAATTTTAGCTTCTGCTAAAGCTCTGTGAGCTATGGATGCATTTGTGTCTGCTGCCACTTTGTCCCGCTGTGCCCGTGCGGCGCTGCTATCTGCATCTGTTTTGGCCAAAGATGCCACTAAAGCACTGCTATCTGCAGCTTTTCTCGCCTTTATCGCAATCTCTTCCTTGTTAAGTGCATTTTTTCGCTCTTTAATGGCATTACAGGTCGACAAACCCATAATCACCAAAACAACAGCCGCTGTGGCAAGCAACATTTGCACCGTTCTTTTCCTTTTATTTTTTTGTTTGGCAACAGCTTTATTGCTATCCTCAATTAATTTCTTTTCTACATTATTCAGGTTTAGTTTTGCAAGGTGGGGTTCAATAAAGTTTAACTGCTTTTCTGTAAAATATTCCCTTGCTTCTTCCTTTGTTGCGACCTGGTTTGTAATCAGTCGGCGGATTTCGAGCAAGACTATTTCCTCGTCGCCCCGCTTTTCGGCTATACACTTAGCGAGCGAATCGTGCGAAAGTTCATACTGATTTTTGGTTTCGGTAGCATTAAGTATTCTGCGGGCGTCAAATTCGGTGATACAATCATTAACCAGCGCTTGGTTGATGTTAGCATCATTTTTCAGCTGTTCCTGAATATCTTTTACCAGGATAGGTTGTTTTGTACCTTCGAGGGTCGAAAAAGGAGAAAGTATTTTCCATATTGTTTCGGATAAAACTTTATTATCCGATGAGCTGTGTTTCTCGCTTATGCTTTTCACCTGATTTTCAAGGAAATCACGAAGCACATCTCCAATATTCCCCATGCCAAGCAGTTTGGTATTTGTAATTATCGCCTCAGTTTTTTTATCATTATCATTTGTAATTTCCAGGTACAATTTATCTAAAAATACCTGAAGGTAAGGAAGCTGAATGGTGAGGGATTTTTTAGGACCCTGGAGCCGGTTAAAAATACCTTCGGTGATCACACGTATTTCATCTTCCCGAATACGGACAAGGGAGTTCTTATTGTTATTGATTCCGGTGAGCACATCGGTAACCTTGTCGATGTTCATAGGCTCCACCCTGAGTTTTTTCCTGAGGAGCTGCGGAACGGCTCTTTCGAATTCATAAAGGCGACCAAGGTATTCCTCGCGGATGGAGATGATGATTTTTACCGGTTGTTCCGTTGCTAAAATTTCCTTTACAGCTTGTATGAATTTTCCCTGTTCTTCCCTGTTGCCCAGAATGTAAAGTTCCTCAAACTGGTCGAAAATCAAATAAATCGGTTTGAAGCTCCTGAGATATACATTTCTGATCAATTTCTGTAGCCCGGTAAGGGGTTTTGCGTTCAGGGTATCATCATCGGTTCCGTTACTTCCACCTGCATCATTCAGGATTTTTTCGAGTGATGCATTAATATTGCTTCCTCTTCTCACGGTAAGCGCCAGCCAGTCGTACGATTTAAATTTGCCGGCTAATCCACACTGTATCAAACTTGTTTTCCCTGTTCCTGATGCGCCATATATCAGCAATATAGGATTTTGAAACACCATTTCATAAAGCGCTTTTATTTCTTCATCCCTCCCGAAAAAGATATCTGTATCATTATGATTATAAGAATCTAAAAACTTGAAAGGATATTTTTTCATACCTATACTATATGATGTAAGCGCTGTTTGTTAACCAACAACTAAAATCCGGGCTAAAGTTTTATTTGCCAAAAAAGGCTTCTTTCGCATTTGAAAATGTATTATAAACTTCGTAGAGCTTCATTTTCTTATATTTTTCTCCGTCGTTGGCCTTGAAACCGGTAATATCCTTATCCTGACTTTCATTAATTTCTTTTATATCTTTTTCAACCTCTTCGAGTTTGGCAAGCTCGATTATTTCGTCTGAGTCATCGTCTTTATCAAAAGGAGTTTTATTGGAATAGTAATATACCAGGGTTTTATCATTTTCATCGCACCACGCATAGAAACAGATTTTTACCAGCGCCTGATCTTTTAAAGCATTGATATCAATAATAAAAGGAAACAGATTGAGCCCTTTCGGATATTTATCCTTGACGAGTAAAACAGCATCCGTGTTTTTGGCTGTATCCTGGTAGCTGTATATTTGTCCGTCGCCTTCTTTGGTTTTATTTACGCCAAGTATAGTATAGGCGTGAAGAAATTGCGCCTTATTGTTCCGGACCGCTTCATAACCAATGTCTTTCACCGATACCATTTTATAATTTGCCAGGAAATTAAGCTTAACGAGGAATAATGTTAAGGATTTTTCAATTTCATCCACAGAGGGCAATGACTCGTCAGCGCCGAATTTTACGCGGAAAGCATCAATGGATTTACAGTTTTCCAAAAAAACATTTTCGCCGTCAAAGTCAGCCTCCATGCTTTTTATTTCATCGAACGGGTAATCCAGTTGCAGTTGCCTGAAAATGTTTACAAGAGCCTTAAAAAGATCAGCGTAATACGAAACACTAGGCTCGACACCGGTATAGAAAAGCTTTTTTAATTGTTTGATCTGTTCGGGGGGAATCTGCTGTATTTTTTCTACCGGCTGATCCCATAAACTGGAAACAAATGAAAAACATAATAACTGAAGTGTTCGTTTTGTGATGCCCTGGCTAAGGCCAAAATAGTCCATCTGATTATCGCTGCCCATAAGTTTCCGTACAAATTCTCCGAGTACTGAAGCATACGAAGAGATCAGAAGGTCTTTGGCTTTGTTTAAATAGGAATCCTGAGTTTCCCAGTTGGCTCTTTCGGAATCATCAATAGTCATTTCCAGGAAATTTTTCACCTTGGGACTGTAATCCTGAATGGCTTCTATCAGGTTGCGACACAGATACTTATTGGTGGGTTTTACTTCATTTTTTTCAACAGTATTATAATTGTTAATATTTACTCCGCCTTGTATTGTGTTAGCATTAACTATAGTTTTAGCTTGCTGGGTCTCAACATGCATTTCTACTTTGTTAGCCTCACCATCCTGGATGATATTGTTTTCAATTGTATCTGCACACATAACTAAAATATAATTTAATTTATGTTAAGATTACCGTTAACAGTCTCGACGTTAACTATTTTGTCAGCCTCCTGTTTCCTAATATTCATGGTATTATTAATTGTATTTATGTAGGTAGTAACTGCATTTTTGGTTTCGGCTTTAACATCTTCCCGCACTTTAATCAGGCCCTTGTCTTCAAGCATGTCCAATTGTTTGCGGAACTGCAAAAGCAGATCGTCTGTACTGTTGAACCGGGTAAAGAAATGTCCTATTTCACTCAGGCGTTTTTTAAATTTCACCATTTCCTGTGCTTTTTCATCTGAAGGATCGGTGGCAGGCGCACCAGTTTTAAAATAGGTATATATCAGGGGCGAACCTGTTTCGTGGAACTGTTTCAGCGCCGTATCAAATTCCAGCTGGGTATATTTCCCCGCTTTGGTATAAAAAAGGCAGACTACAATATCACTTTCCCAGATCTTTTTGTTGTACTCATCCTGCAAACTTGTTTGTGATACTGCGTCGAGGAAATGTTCCCACTGATACAGCTCCAGATATAAGCCTTTTTTATGAAGCCTGTCGTTTTCCACGCTCAGGAAATCCCGGAATGACTTGCGTTCGGGTTCAAGTTCGGCTGAAGATGCGATAAAAATTCTGATGGTATCCATTTCTAAAGTATTGGGTTTGAATTCTGTTCTACCAACTTTATAAACTTCATGAGCATCACTGCCTGAATATATCAAATATCTGCGGCTTAGGATTTAAGTCTTATTGGATGATGATGATAATCTATAAAAGTGTTTGCAGGTCGGTAGAAGTTTTCCGGAGTTTTAATACGGAGCTTGTGGCAATGGGATAAAAACAAGTAATTGATGGCTGCAGAACGAGAAGAAATTTGCGTAGGGCATCGCGGCTTTATGTGTGTAAAATAGGGTTAAGCCTTTTCCCTGATGGGTATTGAAACATCGAAATATTGAAAATGTTCAATATGTTAATTGATGTTAAACACTCCAGACCTTATGTTATACCAAATAAGCAGTGGCACGGATGGTTGTATCGTGCACACCTCTATCTATAGAAAGATTTAAAAATGATTTTCCGTTGTGATACTATTTAAACCTTAGTACACAATCGGCAACGTAGTTAAAGCTTTTTTAGTTTTAACGTTCTGACAGCCGGATAATTATGCCCCTTATTGTTCAAAAACAAGCTTCCTTTCAGTTCTCCGTTATTGACATTAAAAGGAATACTGATATTCTTATTCAGAATGCTGTCTTTTTCAAAGGCCTTCCCTATAAGTTTTCCATTGACAATGAAATCGGTTTTAATATTCAACTGCCGGCTTAACCAGCCACGGTTACGGGTAACTTTACATTCTTCCAAAGCCGCTTCGCCCACCATTCCGGAAACTTCGCCCTGGTTGCCGATAATCACACTCACCTGTATTGTGTCGTCTTTAAATAAATATTGACCATCCTTATCGTACTTGAGCAATACTATTTCCTTCCCGGAATATGTTCCCGGCAGATCGTATGGTATAACCGTTTCAGAACATGCTGTTAGGATAAAAATGCTGATAATCAATACGATCAGGCAAAGTGCGGATTTCGGAGTTGTGTATTTCATAGTACTATTTTAATATTTATCATAATAACAGTTTTTGGGCTTTTTAAAAAACTATTTCATTAATCATTCCCCAAAAACAGCTGTTCCTTTTATAGCCGCGATCCAATTGTCAGCTTGGTGCAGCTATGGTCATTATTGAGTTATTTCACATTATTCACCATAAAATCTCGTATGGGAAGGCTCACATCCTTTTCTGATTTTATGCTGTCGCTAAAGATATAGATATAATGTTTAACACCAGCCTTCTCAAGGTATTCTGACAATATAATTGCATGTTCCCTGTGATGTTCTATCACATTGAAATTCGATGGAAACCGTTTCTTCTGTATATTTATGATATAAATTGGCGGGTCATCTGCCGAAATCATTTTAAGCATATCGAATTGCAGGGGGATACTGTCTTCCATCGGTTTAAAACTTCGGTAATTGGGATATCCATAAAAATTTGCCATTGCGTTGTAAAACTGTTTTTTGCGTAAACTGACAACAAATTTTAAATGCGGAATGTAATCCATCCACCGGAATAAATCGTACGTTGCCTGGGTTGCTATAGCGCCGGCACATTTAATACGGGTGGATTCGCCAAGCAGAGTAGTATCATTTTTCAAAGCCATTTCGTCGTGAAATGCCAGGTATAATGATGATCCGGCACCAGCCGATATACCATAACAGCCAATAAATTCCTTATCAATATTATACCTTTTAGCATTATGTCGGATGTATTGAAGTGCAGTCTTTACATCATTGAGGCATCGTCCGATTCCGATTGAATCATCTGTTTTAAAAAACTGGTAGTTGAGTGTCGCGAAAGCAATGTCTTTGTTCAGGTAATATTTAATATCTTCTTTCCCATACTCATATGCATCATTTTTATCGCCAAATGCAAAACCACCTCCGTGAATAAAAATAATCAGAGCCGTTGGTTTGCCGGATGCGGGCATAATAATATCAAACACTTCTCTTTCGGCTTTGCCATACTTTTCATTCAGCAAAATTTTGCAATCAACACCGGTCAAAAAATCTGTATTTTGAGCGTTTAAGGAAATTGATAAAAGTGAAATTAATAGTATTGAGATGAGCTTCATAAAGATTAAATTTGAATGTAAATTTTTAGATTTCCTCATTTTAATAAGATATATAGATACATTTTGTTCAACTATTGATTAATTATTGCGTGAAGCAAAAAAATTCTAAAATAAGTTTTCGCAGTAGCATTTTATAGAAGAAATACAAACAGAACAGGCTAATACTCATTTAAACTGTAGGAGAATTTGGCATATTCATTCTTTGGTATTTTCTATCTGCAAATCACCAGTTTACCGGTCGCAAATCCTTTTTCATTTTGCACCGAAACTATGTAGATACCTTTCCGGATTCCTGACACATCAAGCCGGGCAGGAAATTCAATCTTTGAATATTTTTTGATAATTTTACCATCCGTTGCCTGTATAGTTATAAGTCCGGTATTATTTGATAAATCTCTTTTAACCGAAATTGAAACTTCGTTTACGGCAGGATTTGGAGTAATAATTAACGTTTCCAATGATTTATATTCCTTCTGATTAATGCCAAAAGTATTTTCAGATTTTCCATAATACAAACCCAAACCTCCTGAGTAGTTTCCAACCAGCATATCCGTGAGTGAATCATTATTCAGATTGCCTAAAGTAACGGAGCTTCGCCAGCCTTCCTTAACGCCAGGCAGGGTTCCCAGAAACTGGAATTTACCATCCAGATTATTATCAATCTGATCATATACAAAAATATCCCCGAATTCAGTTCCTGTAAAAAGAACTGCTTTACCCTGTTTATCCCTATAAAAACAAGGTGTGCTATACCCGTAATTCGACAGCAGGGTGTCAGTAACCTTTACACTTCCTAAATTTGTTGTGATTAACGAAAATTCAGGTGCATTTGCTGAACCCGTATTTCTGTAATAACTTAAAGTCCCATCCCGCTTGCCACAGATTAGATCAGTAAGTCCGTCATTATCCATATCAAAGAACTGAGGAGCTGAATTATTTTTTACATCAATGCCTTTCCAGGCAGGATCGACAAGTTTAAAATCAGCCGGCTGACCCGGTAAAGCTATATTTTCGCAATACACCAGCTTGCCTTTTGAGTTTCCACAAATCAGGTCAAGATCACCATCGCCGTCCATATCGGCAAGAGTAGGGATCAGAGATTGCATTTGAAGCTGATCGAGGTGGGCTATATTCCGGTCGACCAATGTAAATTGAGGTTTGGTAGCGGTGCCGGTATTGAGCAGTAAGGCAATTTTTGATGTATAAGTACATTGCAGGCCGTTTGCCTGTGAAAAAATACAGGTATCGCAATAGCCATAATTACCAACTAATATATCCATAAGTCCATCACCATTATAATCAAAAAAAACAGGGTATGCCCCCGACCCAAAGTCGAGCATCTGGTCCTGAAGGAAACTTTTTGAAACGAGATTAAATTCAGGATGTGCGTTGGTTCCTGCATTATGATATAAACTTACACTTTTAAAATTCTCCCCTTTATTCATCGACGGATCGAACGGAGAAACCACCAGATCTTTCACGCCATCATTGTCTGTATCAACAAACATAGCAGCCGGGAATGTATTCATATTCACCGGATTGACCGAATTCGGGAAATTGGTGGTTTGAGAAATCATTTTTGCATCAGCCAGGGTTCCGCCGTTGGTAAGCTGTATCAACGTGCCGAAATCGACATCACCTATGGCCAGATCAGGCAGACCATCGCCATTCATGTCATTCAGTAACAATGTTGAACCGGTATGTTTGGGATCATCCGAGCTATTTTTCAAAGTTAAACCCGATTTCTTAATGCCGGGGCAAGTATCCAGAATGATGGCATTACCTTCATTGCCTTCTGCAAAATGGCCCCAGCAGGAAGACACTTTTTCGAATGTAAGCGAATCAGCGTTTCCGAACCGCTCCATGGAGGTATTCTTGTGCCATTCAACAAACGAACCCAGACCCCAGAATGTGAGTATATCCAAATCTCCGTCACCATCCAAATCAGCAATCACCGGATAATCAGCATAGGTAAGATAAAGATTGGTAAGAGTTGAGCCTTGCTTCGAATTTATATAAGGCTTAGTAACCTGCGTGAATTTTAATGAACTTCCGGATTCGTTATGATACACTTTTATACCGCCTGTGGTATAGGTGAAAATATCTTTTTTACCATCGCGATCGTAATCTATTGTCTGCATCCAATGTTCAACAGGCGGAAACAAAGCAGCCAGCTCAGGCGCAAAATGATATTTCCCGGGCTTTGAAGGTGAAACTATAAAAGGCAAAATACGGTATCCATGCCTGTCGAATACCAATAAATCATCTGTTCCGTCGAGGTTGATATCGATATTCATAAACTGACAACTGTTAAGCCCGCCAACAAATGGATACAGAAGTGTGTCCTTATTTTCACCAATCACTAAAATATTGTCTATCCTGTTATAATTATGAATAGTGGATAATTGGGCAAATATTTTTTGATTTCCTGCAATCAGTATTAAAACAAGGAACACAATATAACGAGTTGATTTTGTAGTTATTTGCATTAAGAAAAGGATTTCGTGGTTTGGTTGAGAGATGCGATAAACCGCGTCTCTACATGCGGAATTAAAGGCTGCAGAAATATGTATGTATTCCTGTATCCTACATTAATAGATTTTCAACTTTGCACTAACCGGAAAATGATCCGAAGGATAATATCCGCCACTGCTTGTTTCATTTACATTGAAAGTCAATACCTGCAAATTGTTTTTGAGAAAAATATAATCTATTCTTTCGCCTTTCTGGCCGCCTACCTTAAATCCTGTAAATGTATATTCAGGTCCTTCGGGATTAGCACAAATCAGCCGGGCATCGGTAAGATGTTTACGATTTGAGAAATCAGTAATGATATTATAGGGTTCCGAATCAGGTACTGAATTAAAATCGCCAAGCACAACAGCCGCTTTGTAACCGGCGAGTGAATCTACAGCGTGCAACAATAGTTTAGCGGAGTTTCGCCTGGCTACTTCGCCCATATGATCAAAATGGGTGCAAAAAACGAAGAACAGTACTTTTGATTTTTTGTCTTTCAGCTGCGCCCAGCTTACAACGCGGTTACAAGCGGCATCCCATCCTCTGCTTCCAGCCACCAAAGGTGTTTGCGAAAGCCAGAACGTACCCGATGTTATCAGGATATATTTTTTGGAATTAAAAAACAAAGGTGAAAATTCTCCGGCATCATTACCGTCATCACGCCCCACTCCTATCCGGGTAAAGGTCGGAAAAGCTTTTTCAATATCTGACAACTGCACTTTCAGTACTTCCTGTAACCCGAATACATCAGGAGCAGCATCGCGGATTACGGAAAACACATTTTCTTTACGGTTCGCCCAGATGTTAGGCGCATCATCAGGAGTGGCCAGCCTGATATTATATGTGAGGGTTTTTATAACAGTTTTTTGAGCAGATACAAAGGATGAAAATCCTGTAATTATCAGGACAATGATCAGTGTTTGTATCCTGAAAAAGAAAATACACATTACATTTCGCATGACTTAATTTTTCGGAGATAATGAATTCGGCAGATTTTATAATTTACAAAGATCGGAATATTGTGAATCCGATTAAAATACCTCATAAAAAGAAATGATGAGATGTCACAATCTGAATGGTATCAGTAAAAATACGGCACATTGTTCATAAGTAGGCTGTAAATCGGTTCATTTCTTTCTCAGGCTACATTTGTTATTTGCCAATAGATTTCTATCTTTGCAGCCTCAAAAAATAAAGTTTATCTAACTACCTAAATTCTAAACACATGCAGAATAAAGGCGCAATACGTTTTTTTGCAATAGCATTTGCCGTAGTTTGTGCATTTCAGCTTTCATTCACAGTTGTAACTTCGATTACCGAAAAGAAAGCCAGGAATTATGCCACAAACGATCAGGCAATTGCCTTAGCTAAACAATTAGCAAAAAACGATGCCACAACTGAAGCCAGGCTCATCGATTCTATTCAAAAAGCCCGCACTCATTATTATCTCGATTCAGTAGCTAACCAACCTGTTTATAATGTACTTCTCCGCAAGTACACTTATAAGGAGTGTCTCGATCGCGAAATAAATCTCGGCCTTGACTTAAAAGGAGGTATGAATGTTACGATGGAGGTTTCCGTTGCTGATGTAGTTGAAGGTATGTCGGGTAACAGTACCAACCCTGTATTCACTAAAGCCATGGCAATGGCTGCTGAAAAACAGAAAAAAAGCCAGAAAGACTTCGTTACTTTATTTGGCGAATCCTTTGCCCAGATTGATCCCAATGCTAAACTTTCGGCAATTTTCGGCCGTATGGAACTGCGCGAAAAGATCAGGCCAAATTCAACCAACGAAGAAGTGTTAAAGGTTGTACGCCAGGAATGTACCGATGCATTCGATCGTACTTTCAATATTCTGCGTAACCGTATCGACCGTTTCGGTGTTACTCAGCCCAATATCTCCAAATTAGCCACCAGCGACCGTATCCTTATCGAATTACCGGGTATCAAAGATCCCGAGCGCGTTCGTAAGCTCTTGCAGGGTTCAGCTAAACTCGAATTCTGGGAAACCTATAAATTCAGCGAACTGGCCGGAATTTTTAATGAAGCCAACAAACGTCTGGCAGGAATGGATGTTGCAGATACCACTGCGAAAGCAGCTGATTCACTTGCACCCAAAGCGGTTACAGCTAATGTGGCTAAAGCCGACACCCTCAAGAAATCGAGCCTTGCCGAAAAGCTGAAACAAGATACAGCCTCATCAACCGGCAAGGAGCAACAGATTGAAAAATACAGGAAAGAAAATCCACTCTTCTCGTACCTTCAGCCGGCTTACTCACAGCAAGGCGGTCAGACTTTTGCCACCAACCGTGCCACTGTCGGCTATGCTGCCATTAAAGATACAGCACGTATCAATGCAATGATGGCTAGGGTAAAAGGCATGTTTCCACGTAATTGCCAGTTTGCCTGGACAATTAAACCAGAAAAGGAAGCTCCCGGAGTACTTGAACTTATGGCTCTTAAATCGACCAACCGTGAAAATACAGCAGCACTTTTTGGCGATGTTGTAATTGATGCCCGCCAGGACTTCGATCAGAACGGGAGAGTTGAAGTTTCAATGGGAATGAACAATGCGGGAGCAAAAGTATGGAAAAACCTTACCCGCGATAATGTTGGCAAACAGGTGGCCATTGTACTCGACGGTTATGTTTATTCAGCTCCGAATGTAAATGATGAAATCCCTAACGGACGTTCGTCCATTTCAGGAACGTACACTGTTGAAGAAGCTCAGGACCTTGCAAACGTGCTTAAAGCCGGTAAACTGCCAGCTCCTGCCCGTATTGTTCAGGAAGAAATTGTAGGCCCATCCTTAGGTAAGGAATCCATCAACGCCGGTTTACTGTCATTTATTATCGCTTTCATACTGGTACTGCTTTACATGCAGTTCTATTATGCCAAAGCCGGGCTTGTTGCCAATGTTGCTCTAATTACTAACGTATTCTTTCTGGTTGGTGTACTTGCCAGTGTAGGAGCCGTACTTACACTGCCCGGTATTGCCGGTATAGTACTTACCCTCGGTATGGCGGTGGACGCGAACGTTATTATTTATGAACGTATTAAGGAGGAAATCAGGGGGGGCAAAGGTTTGCGCTTAGCCATTACCGATGGTTTCCACCATGCCTATTCTGCGATTATCGACGGTAACGTAACTACAATCATCACGGGTATTGTACTGTACATTTTTGGATCAGGCCCGATACAAGGATTCGCTACCACACTTATCATTGGTATTCTTACTTCACTCTTCTCAGCTATTTTTATCTCGCGCCTGATATTCGAAGCTTTGCTTACCCGAAATGTTGACATTACTTTCGGGAATAAATATACCATCAACGCATTTACCAAGGTTAACATTAACTTCATCGGTCTCAGGAAAAAACTCTATGTTGTTTCAGGTGTGGTTATTATTATAGGTCTGATTTCGCTTGCGACCAAAGGACTGAATTTTGGCGTCGATTTCTCGGGAGGACGTTCCTATATCGTGAAATTTGACCAGGATGTCAATACCAAAGATATCCGTAAATCGCTGGGTAAGGTATTCGGTGGTGAAGAACCTGAAGTTAAGACTATTGGTGTAGGAAATGACAGGGTAAAAATCACTACTAAATATCTGGTTGATGATAAGTCGGAAAAAGCTGATTCGATTGTTGAGAATAGTCTCTATACCGGACTTCTGAGCACTTTCAAGAAGCCACTGTCAGAAAAAGATTTCAGCACCAATAACGAAGCTATTGGTATTCAGAACTCACAAAAAGTTGACCCAACCATCTCTGACGATATCAAGCAATCATCCATTTATGCCTTATTCTTTGCATTAATGGCAATCTTCATCTACATCGCCATACGTTTCCGCAAATGGCAATATGGATTGGGTGGTGTGATTTCCTTGTTCCACGATTCGCTGATCACCATTTCGATGTATTCGATCTGGTATGGAATACTGCCGTTTAACCTCGAAGTTGACCAGGCTTTTATAGCTGCAATCCTTACAGTTATCGGTTACTCCATCAACGACTCTGTAATTATCTTCGACAGGTTGCGCGAATGGACTGCTTTGTACCCGAAACGTGATCTTGCTTCGAATATGAACGGCGGTATGAACAGTACACTTGGACGTACAATTAATACGTCGGGTACGACGATTGTAACACTGCTGGCGATCTTTCTTTTCGGTGGTGATGTAATCCGTGGATTTATCTTCGCTCTGCTCGTTGGTATTGTTGTTGGTACATACTCATCCATTTTCAATGCTACTCCGGTTGCATACGATTTTATTATGATATCGAAGCGCCGCGCAGAGAAGAAACTAAAATTAACTGAAAAGAAGAAATAATCTTTTCAGTACCAAATAAGTAAAAGCCCCGGTAATGCCGGGGTTTTTTGTTTTTTTATTCCGGGTAAATACAAATTTATCAAAGGCAAATGAACGGTTGAGTTAAAATGCAAAAAACGTTAATTATCGCTGAAACCCGTTATCTTTTGTAAGTTTGTAATCTATTAGCTGCAAATCAGAATTTGAAACACCGAATCAACATACCTTCGCTCGACGATATGGTCTTTGAAGGCCGGAACAGAGAATATGGCGCTTACAGTCTTCGTAAATCCAATAAACGGCGGCTGCTGATAAGTTTCGGTTATGCAACGGGCTTTTTCATTGTAGTTTTATCAATTTATCCCTTACAAAACCTTTTGCACCCTAAAATATATGACGCCGCTTTCGGGTACCAGGTAACGAATGTTGATATGACCTATGATCCTACGATCAGGATACAGTCTGAACAAAGTATAGGCTCCTCCTCTGCTTCGCAACTTGTTCCCGAAAAAATTGTAGACGACAACCAGGTTGTAACCCCGCAGGAAGATGTTAACCAACCCGAAACCGGCTCTTCTGATTCAGCAAATGTAACCAGCACCGGCACCGGTAACGAAGGAACAGGAAATTCGAACCGTGCCGGCGAAGGTGACGCGGGCGAAATTTTCGGATCGGCCGATGTTAATCCACAGTTTCCGGGTGGTCCCAGGGCAATGCAGGATTATGTCAATTCGAATATACATTACCCCGAGAAAGCGCTCAGCATGAATATTCGCGGCACCATCCTTGTTTATATTGTGATTATGAACGACGGAAGCCTGCGCGATGTTAAAGTTGTGAAAGGACTGCTACCGGAACTTGATGCCGAAGTAGTGAGAGTGGTTAAATCTATGCCTCTGTGGAATCCGGCCAGACGTGGAGGAGTGCCGGTTAATGTACGCGTTACATGGCCGATTACCGTTTCGTCGAAGATGGGCAAAATATAATTTCCTTCGATTCTGCAATAATGACAACGTCAGATATCATAAAACTCTCATCACAGAGAGCTTTTTACATTCCTTATGAATACTAAAAAAAGCAATCCGGAGTTAATTGAACAATGGATTGTTAATTAGTTATTGGTCGGGGCATATTCTTACAGCCAAATGCTTAGTAATTTTACACATCTAAATAAATAATATGATCGCATCAATTCTCCTGCAGATAGTTCAAACCACACAGGGCGCTGCCGATTCCGCTGCAAATGCAATGAATCAGCTCCCGGCACTCACAACCCCCAGAGAAGAATCTTTTTCGCTTGTTGAGCTCATTATCAAGGGCGGATATATTATGATCCCCATAGCCATACTTTCGGTGGTGGCTGTTTACATTTTTATCGAAAGGTATATTCATATCCGTCGCGCCTCGCTCAACGAAGCTCATTTTATGAACAATATCCGCGATTTCATCACCAACGGCCGCATCGACTCAGCAATTGCATTTTGCAAAAGTAATCAAAGCCCCGCTGCACGTATGATCGAAAAGGGGATCAAACGATTGGGGCGCCCGCTTAAAGAAATTGAAGACGCCATTGAGATTGTCGGGAAGTTTGAAGTTTATAAGCTTGAAAACAATGTAGTGATTCTGGCCATTATTGCCGGAATAGCGCCTATGTTTGGGTTTATAGGAACCATTATCGGGGTAATCAAGATATTTCACGATATTTCGCTTGCAGGCGATGTAAGCATAACCACGGTTTCTGCCGGATTATACACCAAAATGGTTTCGAGCGCCGCCGGGCTGTTAGTTGGAATTACCGCTTTTGTACTGTATCACTGGTGTAACATCATGGTTGAAAAAACAGTTCAGAAACTGGAACATAGTGCCATGGAATTTATTGATTTATTACAGGAACCTGTAAAATGAACCTCCGCAGAAAAAAGAAAATAAACGCTGAAGTAGCTACAGCTTCGATGAACGACATCATGTTTTTCCTGATGCTGTTCTTCCTTATTATGTCCACATTGCTGAATCCGAATGTGATAAAACTTACTTTGCCCAGTTCGAACCACAATGTGGAATTGCGAAAGAAAGAGGTTACCATTTCGATTACCAAGGACATGCAGTACTTTGTAAATAACGTTCCCGTTACATTTCCAATGCTGGAGCCGTTACTTACCACCGAACTGGCGAAATCGAAAGACCTCACCGTGATACTGCGCTGCGACAGCGGCCTTACCATACAGGACCTGGTAACAGTGCTTGAGATCGGTAATAAGCTTAAAGTTAAAATGGTACTTGCCACAAAAGCGCCCAATGGCTCAAACGGATAAACAAAATTATATAAAGGACCACCTCTGGGGCATAGCCGGAACTATACTGTTTCATGGGCTACTGGTGTTCTTATTCCTGACTATCATATTTAAAACGCCCATTCCACCCTGGCCCGAAGAAGGCGGCGGCGGTGGCGGCAGCGGTCTGGAAATTAACCTGGGAACGGGCAATGACGGGATGGCTCCCAACCAATATGCCCAGATAAGCATGCCCAGCTTCGAAAGTAAGAAGGTGGTGCAGGCCGAGGTTCCCGATAAACAGCAGGAAATTAAAGCAAAACCTGCCGATGCCGAAGATGTTCTGACACAGGATGCCGAAGATGCTCCTGCAATTGTTTCGAAACCGGTTACCAAACCCAAAAAAGTAACTGAAAAACCGGTGGTAAATCAACCGCCGCAAGTTGTGGTTGTTAAACAGCCCGTTGTCGACCCGAATGCTTTGTATAAAAAGCGAACCAATACCAGCGATGGCACTACCGGCAAGCAAGGCAATCAGGGAAGGGAAGATGGTACCACCAAATCGGGCAACTACGGAGGCACAGGATCAGGTACTGGCACAGGATCAGGCACAGGATCGGGATCAGGCATAGGTTCGGGCACAGGCTCGGGCGTTGGCTCAGGGAACGGAAGTGGAACAGGGAGCGGAAATTCATTTGAACTTACCGGACGCTCGGCTAAATTCTTTGCCAAACCTGTTTATAATTCGCCGGAACAAGGAATAATTGTGGTATCCATAAAAGTGGACCAAAACGGCAAGGTTACCTATGCCAGCGCGGGTGCCAAAGGAACAACTATTTCGGAAATAGGTCTGCGCCAGCAGGCTGAAGAAGCAGCACGTAAAACCACTTTCACCACAAAACCGGATGCGCCCGAAGAACAAAGGGGGACGATTACGTATAGGTTTGTGAAATCGAGGTAGGATTTTCAGGGTTTCAGGGTTTCAGTGTATCAGGCCGCTGAGCGAAGCCGAAGCGCAGGGTTACAGACTCCTGAACGAAACCGAAGAGCAGAGTTTCAGTAATCCTACAGTTGACACACAATGGTCATATAATTTTTAAAAGGTTTCATAGTTTACCACACGTTGAATATATCTTGCAACCCATGGAAGGCTTTCACCACACTGTGAAAAACCTCCTGCAACCTTTGGCAGGGTTTCACCACACTGTGAATATATGCCGTAAGTAATTACAGGGTTTCAATATACTTAGAACTTCTCCCTGAGACTGTGGCAGACTTTCTATATACTTAGAACTTCTCCCTGAGGCTGTGGCGGACTTTCTATATACTTAGAACTTCTCCCTGAGACTGTGGCAGACTTTCTATATACTTAGAATTTCTCCCTGAGACTGTGGCAGACTTTCTATATACTTAGAGCTTCTCCCTGAGGCTGCAGCGGACTTTCTATATACTTAGAACTTCTCCCTGAGACTGTGGCAGACTTTCTATATACTTAGAATTTCTCCTGAGGCTGTGGCAGACTTTCTATATACTTAGAACTTCTCCCTGAGGCTGCGGCGGACTTTCTATATACTTATAACTTCTCCTGCAATCTGCCGCAGACTTTCTATAGTATCAAACAGTGTCCTAAAAGCAGTGGTAAGCTTTTTAGAAGGGTCGAATTTCTCCCGCAATTTCTCACATGCTTTCAGAATTTGAAAATATTCTGAAAATAAATTTTATTCAACTTAAGTGTATATTGAAATACTTTATATATTTGAAGGAGTTAAGGATATAGACTTTTTACCTTGCCAGATAGATATTTTGTTTTTAAAACCGGGAAAAGTGGGATAAACTTATCGTTTTATGCTAGTTGTAGCCAATTTTAAGAGAATCAACTAATTCTTAAATATTGAGATATGAAGAAACTACAAATTCGCCTTCTGATTTTGATCTTAATTGTTTTTATTCCTCTTTATAATTATTCGGAACAGAGCCCTTTGAGAAGTAAATTAATTGAAACAAATCAAATTCAGAATGATTCTGAGATGCTAAAAGATTTCTTTAATGCATTCCTGAAAAAACAAACACAAATTAAAGTAATAAGGTACGAGGTACGGAGAATTGATACTCTGATTTCAGGAAGCATCCGCAATAATACCGGTATAGTTACTTTACAGCCGGATAAGAACGACTTAACTGTTGGTTTGTCTTTCTATGGCAAACAGAATGATTCCTCAACAGAAGACTTCTATGTCGATAATACGCTTTTTGAAGTTGAATTGGATCATAAGTTTTATTTTAAGAAACCAAATTATGGAAAATTTGTACACGCTACTCCTGTAGGTCAATTGGTTCTGGCTGATCTTTTGAAGATTGACACAACAAGAATCAAATTTTCTCTCATCAATATTGACGATAATACTTTTGTTTTTAAAACTGTAGCAAATCAAGGGGCATCAGTTAAAACACTAATTTTATTAATAGATAAAAGAACATTAATTCCAAACCGAATTACAATAACAATAATCAACTCTCGACTAAATTTGAAGCAATCGATAACTTTCAATTTAACAAATGTCCTGGTAAACGATGAGGTGACCGACAATAAACTTTCGAATTTGTATTTCAAAACAGGCTATGGAAGAATGGAAGATGCCACAGCCAGGTCAACTGACGGCCTTATTGGGAAAAAAGTACCAGCAATAGTATTGCATACGTTCAAAAACGAAACCATAAACATCCGGAGTCTGGAGTCAAAGATTGTTTTGCTGGATTTCTGGGAACTTTGGTGTAAGCCCTGCATAGAATCATTACCAGCGATTGAAGAAATTACAAATGTGTATAAATCATATGGTCTCACTACATTTGGTGTAGTTTCTGACTTTGAAAAAGCAAAAGAATATGTAAAAGAAAAGAATATCACTATTGACCAGGTTAAAGGAAATACGCAACTGACTTCGATATTAAAAGTAAACTCATATCCAAGATATGTGCTAATAGACCGTAAAGGATTAATAAAAAGCATTTATTATGGCTACTCTGATAATATTGAACTTGACATTAATAGCCTACTGTTAAAATAAAATTAGCGACATCATAGGCTCCATTTTAAAAACAACCAATATGAAAAACATCCTGATTTACTACATGGCAATTTTGATTCCGCTGGTCCTGTTATTCTTGATCGCACAGTCCGGGCATAGCACCTGGTTTGTAGTATTGCTTCTGATCTATGCCATTCCGTACCGGATGCTGGTTGATGGGCAGCGACTGGTTAGCAAGAAACTGATAAAATGGGCTGAAACGTGGAAGTTATTGGTCCCATGGATAAGGTATGATTATTTCATGGAATTGTATTTCAGGAAATAAAGTGACTTTCTCCGTGTTGATTACCAGAAACGAAGCACTCAAACAACCACTATTCATAGCCTAATCGTTATCGAAAGCATTAAAAAATAAAATAGCCATTAAGAAACCGGAATATGAGAGATAAAATATTTGAAGTTATAAATTATGGAAATTCTCTGTTAAGCAAAGGGATTTTATTGTTTGGGTTAACAATTAAACCTGCGCAATTTGAAATATATAATTTTAAATTGAGAGAATTAAAGAGGATTAACGCTGAATCAGTTGCCGCAATAAAAGAGATAACAGAAATTGAAATTACGGACTACAATGAACTTATAACCAAAGAATATAAAAATCCGCCCACCAACTTGAATAAATTTGCACTTGCATACTGGACAGGAGATTTATTCCTTTCAAAACAATCATTAATTAAATCGTACATCAGGAATATCAATATGAAACTTGATTTCTTATTGCATGAAATATATTAAATACCGGGATAGAACAAACGAGTTCAGGAAATTGAAAATGGTTATAACGTACCTAACGGCACTTAAAAAAATGTATCATTCCGTTTTCTACCCATATATTGTCCCTAACGGGACACAAAAATTTGATTTAAAACAGGGCTAATGACGGGACACAAGAATTTGATTTAAATCAGGACCATTGAATGTTTCAAAAAAAAATGATTTCAATCAGGACTAAAGAGAGATTAAGTAAAGATAGATAAACCGGCAGTCAAGCTAAATAACCCAGTCCCGTAGGGACGATATATGGGTAGAAAAATCAAAACAAAGTTGTGTA
>JBBRYZ010000008.1:0-49430 GCA_038237165.1 Bacteroidales bacterium
GTTTGTTTCATAAAATCCTGAGAACAACTCGATTGCACCGAAAATAACTACAAACCATTTAGCCTTCATTGGAATGAAAAAGTAAACGTAAATGAGCGAGTTCGGAAATAACATACCGAATGCCAGCAAAAGTCCGTAAATAGCACCCGATGCACCAATAACAACTGGCAAATTCAGGAAATGCTCACGGTAAGCTGTAACAAAGTTCACTGATTCCTGCATAGCCTGCATATTGCCGGGATCCATCTGCAAGGTTTTATAGCTTTGATTAAAATTTTCGAATACCTGGTTAAAATCGCTTGCAGCGCTACCTACATTAAACTGATGGGTTGAAATAAACTGCTGAAGTGTAGCCATATTAGGGCTGGCGAGAAATACATCCATGCTATGTACGGCAGGTGAAATCTGGAAATAAAATACCAGGTAATGAATCACGGCTGCACCGATTCCTGTAATCATATAATAAAGCAGAAATTTTTTCGGACCCCATACTTGTTCCAACACGGTGCCAAACATCCACAACGCAAACATATTGAATAAGATGTGAGTAAAACTGCCATGCATGAACATGTATGTAATGAACTGGTAAGGCTGAAACTTCGAAGCTGCAAAATAATGTAAACCAAGCATATCTGTAAGGTCAATATGCATGGTTCCTTCAAGCACAACAGTAGCCAGGTAAAACAACCCATTGATAATTAATAAATTTTTAACAACCGGTGGCAGGAATCCAAAGCCGGTGGGGCTATATCTTTCGTTACTCATTTTTCCTATTTAATTATAATTTCAATTTTAATTAGAGTTTAATGCGATTTAAATCGTTTTGTCAAAAACATCCTGGAATTATTTACGGTTTACATTTTTACAAATTTAACTTTTCCGGTCAAATATTCCGGATAAACTTTACCTGATCAGCTTATCAATTTCCTGAACCTGGATAATTTTAAGAATTTTGCTTCCATCAGGAGCTACTTCAGGAACCTGACAGGCAAAAAGTTCATCAATCAGCTGCTGCATTTCTTCCACTTTAAGTGTTCTTTCTGTTTTCACCGCCATATTTCCGGCAATGATCCGGGCAAGCTTAATCCGCTGATCATCCGCTGAATTGGCCCTGTCTTTTTTATAATCTTCAAGCAAACTATCAATAAAATCTATAATTTCATTCGATGGCATATTAGAAGGAACCGTATTGATAACAAAAGTTCCTCCTCCCATGGATGAAATCTCAAAACCAAGACTGTCGAGATCATCGGTAATTTCGGTGATAACTTCAGCATCAATTGCCGAAAGCTGTATGTTTTGAGGGAACAGAACACGTTGTCGGGCAATGGTTTGTCCTTCAGCATTTGAACTTATCCGCTCAAAAATAATCCGCTCATATGCTTTCTGCTGATCAACAATTAAAAGCCCTGACTTTACATTGGCAACAATAAAACGGTTCTGCACCTGGAAAAGTTTATTCGCTTCGTAAAGGCTATTTTCCGGAATAAGGGTAGGAGAAGGGTCATTCTGCTGCGATGGTATCAGTTGGAAATCCGTGTTTTCTTCGTTTCCATCCTGTCCTTCATTTTGTCCGGCAATTCCTTCATACATTTTCTCCCAGCCGATGCGGTTAGGAGTCATCCCTGCATTTGCTTTAAGGTAGTTTGGATGCTTTCTGAAAGGATTATAATCAGGATTTAAAGTAATAGTAGGTTCTTTGGGCTCATAGCCTTTAGGTGCAACAAAATCAAAGGTTGGCTCTGTATCAAAATCAATAGTCGGACTCAGACTGAACATCCCCAAAGAATGTTTTACCGAAGTTCGGATCGAAGCATAAAGCAACTGCCCATGCTGAAAGTTAACCTCAGTCTTGGTAGGATGTATGTTGATATCAATTGTTGTTGGATCAACTTCTATATAAAGGAAGTATAATGGTATGGCCGAATCCGGAATTAATTCTTCAAAAGCTTGTTCTACAGCGTGATGCAGGTAAGGATGGCGGATGAACCTGCCGTTGGCAAAAAAGTACTGCTCTCCCCGGGTTTTCCTTGCGGTTTCAGGCTTTCCGATATATCCTACAACTGAAACAAGTTCTGTTTTTGCTTCAACTGGTAAAAGCTTTTCGTTTATCTGGCTCCCGAAAATATGAACGATTCTTTGCCTTAGATTACCTTTGGTAAGCTGAAAAACCGGCTTGTCGTTATTAAATAGTGATAATTCAATTTCCGGATGAACTAAAGCTACTCGCTGAAACTCTTCGAGGATGTGTCGGAATTCGACATTATCCGATTTCAGGAAAGAGCGCCTTGCAGGCACATTATAAAAAAGATTTTTTACAATAAAGGTGGTTCCCTGCGGACATGCAACAGGCTCCTGGCTTTTAACTTTTGAACCTTCAATTATAATACTTGTGCCTATTTCTTCGTCAACCTTACGGGATTTGAGCTCAACCTGGGCAATAGCAGCAATGGAAGCAAGAGCTTCGCCTCTGAAACCGAGTGTACGGATCGAAAACAGGTCGTTGGCTTCCCTTATTTTTGAGGTAGCATGACGCTCGAAACACATTCGGGCATCTGTTTCCGACATCCCGGTACCGTTATCAATGACTTGTATCAGGGTTTTACCTGAATCTTTAATCAGCAGCTTTATCTGAGTTGCTCCTGCATCCACGGCATTTTCAAGCAACTCTTTTACAGCCGAAGCAGGTCGTTGTATAACCTCGCCGGCAGCAATCTGGTTGGCAACTGAATCAGGAAGCAGCCTGATTAAATCTGACATATTTGTAATTTATTGGTAATGAGTAATGTAAAAATAAAATATAAGCCTGTTTCCTTTTACATTATTTTCGGGAACAAAATAAACAGGTATATACTGAAATTTTCAGTTTCCTGAATTCGTATTCCAATCATTTTCAAATATTTACTATTCAACATTTAAAATGAAATACCTGGAATACATACTGCAAAAGTACCTTAAAAAAGTCATACTTTTGCATGATATCAACGCTTTTTGGAAATGCTTCTAATAAGTTGCATTTCAGAATCTTTCAAAAAAATGACAGAAGATAAACTCGATAACCTCATAGTAATTGGCGACAAGGTGCTGATAAAACCCAGCACTGCTAGAAGCAAAACTAAAAGTGGGCTCTTTCTTCCTCCGGGTTATTCTGAAAAAGAAGAAATCCGCAATGGATATGTGGTAAAAGTGGGACCGGGTATCCCGATCCCATTTCTCCCTGATGAAGAAAGTGAGCCCTGGAAACCTAAAAAGGACGATAGGGTCCGGTATATTCCCCTGCAACCAATAGTTGGCGATCTGGCAATTTTTATGATGAAAGGATCCATCGAAATCATATACAACGAACAGAAATATTATATCGTTCCCCAGTATTCGATTCTGCTTCTCGAAAGGGACGAATCCGTGGTATGATGATAATCAACAGATTAAAGTTAAAGTAACTATGGAGTCTAGTCGATGCAATAAGGGATGTATACTATCCACAGATTACGAAGATTACACGGATAAATATTATTGACATAGGTTTGTTTTTTTTGATTTTAAAACTACTGAATGTTCTTCTTAATCTGTGCAAACTCATGAAATCTATAGCAAATTGGAT
Organism: Bacteroidales bacterium; assembly: GCA_038237165.1. Classification (GTDB taxonomy): domain Bacteria; phylum Bacteroidota; class Bacteroidia; order Bacteroidales; family UBA4417; genus UBA4417. Next base: position 3,602 of record JBBRYZ010000008.1, read on the forward strand.
TATTAAAAGGATGAGTAATTACAAATAAAAAAGTCCTCACCCAGAAGCAAGGACTTTTTTATTAAAATAATTTCGGAAAAATTTTCTCTATTTTACTCTGGAATATGTAGTCTCCCGGCTCGTTACCAGATAAGCTGAGCCGAAGAGTACCGAAGTATAGAATAAATCACCAAGAACACCATTAAAGAGGAATGGCAACCCGGCAATATACGATTGCATAAGTCCACCGATATTCATCGGGTAAGGCATCAACCCTGAAGTCCAGCTGGCGAAATTTGTAACCAGGTAAAACAAAACAGATGCTGCCAGGGAGGCCGAAATTGTATTGACAACAGTGAGCCTGCGCTGTAATATCAAACCGAAAGCTACTATTGCTATAAAACTGAGATAAACAGGCAACATTGTTGAATGAAAACCTATGATCAGATCACTTAAAAGCATGGCAGCTATCGGTACCAGGAAAGCCAGATCCTTACGTTTCAAGAAAGTACCGCCAAACAATGCTATTGCAGCAATAGGAGTAAAATTTGGCCAGTGAGGAATAAGCCGCATCATAGCTCCGGCAAATATCATTGTTAAGACTACGTATATTTTCGGCGAAATTTTGATTTTTTTCATTTTTTAATGTTGTTACTGGATTTTTCGAAAGGCAAAATTAACAAAAAGCATTGGAACTTTTTAGTTCACGACCACTTCTAATTAACAAATTTATGTTTAAAAAGTTTGCTTAGTTATATATAATTAATTATCAGTAATTTATGAAATTTTTATTTATTACTAATCCAGGTTGGAGATTGATTTATAAAATATTCAACCTTCTGAAGTGTTCACTGAAATCTTTACTTAAACACTTAAGCGGAAATTAAAAAGTTAATCTTACTTTTACACAGATAATTAAAATCAGGAAAACCATTATATGAAGAATATGAGTAAACATTTGATTTTTATACTGTTAATACCGATAATTATGAGTTTGGAATCATGCCACGATCTCAAGAAAAAAGCGGATCTTATCATTTATAATGCACAAATATATTCACCCGACAGTTTAGCTACAGGTGTGAACTGTATTGCCGTTAAAAATGGTAAGATTTTAGCTTTCGGTACCGATGGCAGTATCAGAAGCCGATACTGGGCTCCTGAAAATATTAATGCTGCCGGAGGTTTTATTTACCCGGGATTTACTGACGCACATTCGCATTTTACCGGATTTGCTTTGGGATTAAGGTATGCTGATCTTACGCAGGCAAGCTCATTCGACGAAGTTCTCCAAATACTTGTGGATTATAGAAAACTCCATCCTGATGGCTGGATTGTAGGTCGGGGTTGGGATCAGAATAATTGGCCGGGAAAGAGGTTTCCGGATAACAAAATGCTAAACAAACTTTTTCCTGATGTTCCGGTTGTCATCACAAGAGTTGACGGTCATGCTTTATTAGCAAGCGAAGCGGCCATAAAAGCTGCTGCGATGGATTTCCCTGGTAAAAAAGGTCAGGCAATCATTATAGGCGGTGAATTCTCAGGCATTTTCCTTGAAGATATGGCTGACAAAATCAGGAATGCAATTCCTTTGCCTTCAACAGCTGAAATATCAGATTTAATGGTAACGGCTAACAGGTTATGCCACCAGGCCGGTTTAACCGCGGTTACCGATGCAGGACTTGATAAATCAGCAATACTGTTGCTGGATTCACTACAGAAATCAGGTACAATTACTTTGCGTATTGATGCATGGATGAGCCCTAATGAAGAAAATTATGACTATTTCATGAAGGACACCATTTTTCAAACTCCGTTTCTTAGAGTAGGAGCAATTAAAATGTATGCCGATGGTGCGCTTGGTTCACGGGGCGCATGCTTGTTAAGCCCATACTTTGATGACCCTCATAACCAGGGTATCCTTGTAACCTCACCCGAAGCTCTTTCTGCTATCTGCAAGCGGGCTTATGAACATGGATTTCAGATGAATACTCATGCCATTGGCGACTCGGCGGTCCGTATGGTTTTACATACCTATGCCAAATTTCTTAAACCTGGAGATGATCGTCGCTGGCGGATCGAACATGCACAGGTTGTAAATGAAGATGATTTTGTGCTTTTTAAGAAATATCATATTATTCCTTCAATTCAGACGACACATGCAACATCCGATATGGATTGGGCTCGCCTAAGGCTTGGTTTTGCGCGTGTTAAAAATGCGTATGCCTACAAGCGCCTACTTCAGCAGAATGGCTGGTTACCAAATGGCACGGACTTTCCAATAGAAGGAATTGAACCAATCAAAACCTTTTATGCCGCTGTTGCCAGAAAAGACATACATGGTGAACCCGAAGAAGGATATATGATGGAAAATGCGCTTTCGAGGATGGATGCTTTAAAAAGTATTACTTTTTGGGCAGCAAAGGCATCGTTTACTGAAAAAGAACGCGGAAGTATTGCAGTCGGAAAGGTTGCTGATTTTACAATTCTAAATACAGATCTCATAAAAGCACCTGAAAATAAACTACTTATGACTAAAGTTCTATACACAATCGTGGATGGAAAAACTGTATACGAAGCTGCTAAATAAGCCATGTTTCTCACAATCTCACAATCCCTCTGTCCCTCCGTCTCTCTATCTAAATAATTTCTATAAAATTCAAATCGTCAATAAATTCTAAAAAATATGTCACAACAAGCAATAGTTACCTGGCAAAGCAACATGGCTTTCGAAGCAACACTTAATGGTCACCATATTATTATGGATGCTGATGTTTCCGGAGGAGGCAATAACCAGGGGCCAAGACCCAAGATATTGCTCCTCGCCGGATTGGGAGGATGCACAGGGATGGATGTAGTTTCAATCCTTGCTAAAATGAAGGTTGTTCCCGAAAAATTCTGGATGGAAATTTCCGCTGAAATGACAGACGAGCATCCAAAAGTCTATAACCAGATAAAGCTGGTTTATTATTTTAAGGGAGCTAACCTTGAACTTGATAAACTGGAAAAAGCCGTCAACCTCTCAAAGGAAAAATACTGTGGTGTATCAGCCATGCTTTCGAAATCGGCTGAAATGCAAATTGAAATTAAGATCGTTGATTAAGGCATTTTGTCAGCTGCACTTTCCATAACCTGTAATAATTCGCTGAATATCATAGCGGTAGCCCCCCACATAAATTCACCGCTTACTGCAAAACCCGGTGCGTCAATCTGAACTCTGTCTTTGAAACTAAGTCTTTTAGTTACGATCTTTTCATAACTGATTTCGTCGAAAACGTTAATTTCAATAATCTTTCGAACTTCAACAGGATCAGGATGAAATACGGGACAATGCGAACAGTATGCAACAAAAGGATTAATGATGAAATTACTGGGTATTACATAAAAACGACTTAACTGGCCAATAATTTCCAGCTCCGACGGAATAATTCCTATCTCTTCCTGTGCTTCGCGCATGGCTGTGTATTTAAAATCAATATCTGATTTTTCAGTTTTTCCGCCAGGCAGGCTTATTTGCCCTGAATGTGCTCCATCATATTCATTTCTTAAAATCACAACTGTGCACAAATGACCATTGTGAGGATATAATATGATAAGTACAGCGCTTTCCATCGCATTGGCTGGATGCTGTGGATTCTTCAGATCATTGATCTTGATTTGCGGAGCAAGACGAAGATGGGCATCTACACCAGGAAGTTCATGCAATAACTGAGCCTTTAGTTGCGTGATATAATTTTTCGTTGCATGATTCGAATTTAAAAGAGGATTCATCGAAAAAAAAATAAACTATATGTAAAACCTTTACAGCTATAGTATTGTTTCATAATGAGAAGAATTATTTTGCAAAAAGAATTAATCTTATTCTTGCAGTAAGTATTATCTTTGCAATATTACTAATTATCATGAAAAAACAACAACTTAAATCCTCAGATTCGACCTCTGAACTGTTAACCAGCCGTAAAGAGTTGATCCTGTTCAATGATGACGTAAATTCATTTGATTTTGTGATCGAAAGCCTGGTTGAAGTATGCGATCATGACCCTGTACAGGCTGAGCAATGTGCGCTGGTTGCGCATTTCAAGGGGAAGTGCGGCATTAAATCCGGCTCATTAACTGAGCTTACACCAATGAACAATGAACTGAACAACAGAGGAATTTCCACTGTTTTAGCTTAACTTTTATTAAATTGTATGAAAAAATTATTCAGATTTCTGTTTGTTATTTTACTGGGAGTCACAATTATTTCGTGTGCAACAGTCCCTATTACCGGTCGTAGACAGCTCAAACTACTTCCTGACAGCCAGATGATGACAATGGGTCAGTCGAATTATGCATCTTTTTTAAAGGAAAACCCTGCAGTTTCACCTCCTACCAGGCAATCAGCCGAGGTTACGACAGTTGGAATCAGGATTAGCCAGGCCGTTGAAAAATACCTGAAAGACAATGGATTATCAAAAAAAATTGAAGGCTACAAATGGGAATTTAATGTAGTTGATAGTAAGGATGTGAATGCTTGGTGTATGCCTGGCGGAAAAGTAGTGGTTTATACCGGAATATTGCCTCTTACCAAAGATGATGCAGGCCTTGCTGTAGTTATGGGCCACGAAATAGCACATGCTATTGCTGATCACGGTAACGAACGAATGAGTCAGGAATTAGCCGTACAGGCTGCCGGCATTGGATTGTCAGTATATATGCAGACAAAACCTCAGGCAACAAACGATATTTTCATGTCTGCTTTTGGAGTCGGATCGCAATTGGGCATGTTGGCCTATTCGCGCCAGCAAGAAATGGAAGCGGATAAATTAGGATTGATTTTTATGGCAATGGCCGGATATAATCCTGAACGGGCAGTTTCATTCTGGCAGGAAATGTCGAAAGTAGGAGGGGCCAAACCTCCTGAAATTATGAGTACCCATCCAAGTGATGAACGCAGAATTGCTCAGATCCAGGCTTTTATGCCTGAAGCCCAAAAGTATTATTTAGCAAAATCAGGTGGAACGGGAACAAATAAAAAGTAATAATTTATGCTTTCACTGATGCCAATGCAATCAATCAGTCAGTTTAATAAGTGTTATACAGGCCAAACCGGGAATCTGTGAGTACAGTTATTGATAAAGACTGAAATCTTACCTGAATAGCCCGGCAAAAATCCCCGGGCTTTTTTTATCATTTTTTTTTACTTTGTTATATGAATTAATATGTATCCGATGAAAAAGCTGGAACTGACAGAAAATCAAAAATTCAAATTTCTTTATAGGGAACTGTTAGGTTCGTGCAGTTATATCATAGAACGCAGCAACCGCTTATTGATAAAGCAGGCTTTTATTGAAGTTTTGAACCATTTTGGCAATGCCACTAACAGCCAGGGTGAATTTCAGCTGGCTCATGCTGTTTCGGTTGCTCGCATTACTGCTGATGACATGGGACTGGATACGACCAGCATTATATCGGCTTTGTTGATGCAATTGCCGGTTTCCAATTCAACAGAATCTGATGCATTTAAAAAGAAGTTTGGTAAGGATACATTAACTATTGTACTTAAGCTTCAACAGATTTCGGGCATCCGAATGGATAAAATTTCCATTATGCCGGAGAATTTTATTCAGCTTTTACTTAGCATTTCCGACGATATACGTGTGCTGCTGATAAAACTGGCCGACAGAATAAACCTTATGCGAAATATTGATTTGCTTGCTGCAGATGCGCAAAAGCAGGTATCAACCGAAACATCCGATCTTTATTCTCCACTGGCCCACAGGCTTGGCTTATATAAAGTCAAGACAGAGCTTGACGACCTGGCTATGCAACATACTTTGCCGGAGGTATATCACAGCATAAAAAAGAAGATTCGGGATACTGCCAAGGAACAAAAAAAGTATTTTGACGAGTTTATAGTTCCTATTCATAAAAGTCTTCAAGCAGCCGGTCTTGATTTTGAGATTAAAGCCCGCACCAAAGCCATTCCATCCATCTATTCCAAGATGAAGAAACAGGAAATTGAGTTTGATGAAGTGTTCGATTTTTTTGCCATACGCATTATCCTTAATAGCGTTCCCGAAAACGAAAAAGCGGAATGCTGGAAAGCCTATTCGCATGTTACTGATATTTATCCACCAAATACCTCCCGGCTACGGGACTGGATTTCAGCTCCCAGACCCAATGGCTATGAATCATTACATGTAACTGTTGAAGCTCCTGGCAATAAGTGGGTTGAAGTTCAGATTCGAACCCGGCGTATGGATGAAAATGCGGAAAAAGGAATGGCTGCACATTGGCGCTATAAAGAGCAAAAAGGAACAAAATCAGCAGCTGACAGTTGGCTGGGAAATATTCGCTCTGTTCTTGAAAATTATACTCCCGGCGATGACGAAATTACGCGCAATGCGGGTATGAGCATGGTTTCTGATTATATATTTGTTTTCACGCCCGAAGGCCACCTTAAGAAACTTCGTACAGGAGCCACGGTGCTTGATTTTGCTTTTGATATTCACACCGAAGTAGGCCAGCATTGTAACGGAGCTAAGGTTAACAAACTGTTTGTTCCGTTAAAATATGTGCTCAAAACCGGCGACCAGGTTGAAGTAATAACGTCAAAAAATCAAAAGCCAAATATCGACTGGTTGAACTGGGTAACTTCATCCAAAGCAATTACCAAGATCAAGCGGATACTTAAAGATGCTGAATTTTCGCAGGCCGAGGCGGGAAAAGAGTTGCTTATGCGTAAATTAGGCCAGTTAAAGGTAGATTACAATGATGAAGTCGGTAGCAAGCTTGTTACTTATTATAAGGCGGCAAGTGCGCTAGACATGTTTCATGGGTTGGCCGAAGGCAAGTATGATATACAAAAAGTGAAAGAGGCTTTACTACCTGTTGTAAAAACGGAGGAAACCAGACCGCTTGTAAAGCCATTTACCAAAAATGAAGTTTCTCAAACTAAATCAGGCAAACAGAAACCGCTCATTATTATAAATGACACAACTCCTTTGGCGGATGTGAAGTTTGCCCGTTGCTGTCAGCCTGTTTATGGAGATGAGATTTTTGGTTTTGTAACTGTGTCAGAAGGCATCAAAATTCATCGTTCAAATTGTACCAACGCTTCCGAAATGCTCGAACGCTATCATTACCGCGTGGTTCAAGCGCGTTGGGCGGAAGTGTCGGAGCTTACTTCGTATGTTGCAACTATTCGTCTGAGCGGAAACGACCAGCCGGGAATTTTGAATGATATTACCAATATCGTTTCCGGTGATCTGAAAGCAGATATCCGATCCATTAATCTGAACTCTCACAATGGAAAGTTTGACGGCTCCATCATGGTAAACGTGAACGGACAGGCTCATCTCAACCTGATACTGGGAAAGCTGGTACGTTTAAAAGGAATCCGTAAGGTCAGCAGGGAAAACTAAAATTCTGATTCAAATTGTTTTTAAGAATAAACTGAATTCAGTCCGGAAAGTTTAACTTTGAAGACTTGAATTCTATCATTTATGCAATATCCCGGTTACAATACTGGAAATATTCTCCTTATTGAAGGAGGCTGGTTTCCATTCAGAATACACAATCTTGTAAGTTTGCAGGATGAAGAATGGTACTATATTCTTGAGGATATTAATGGTTTGAGGCATTTTATACCTGCTGATTGTTATAAATTGTATGGCTTTAAACCAGGGGATGAGATAAGTTGTAAGATTGTTAAGATAAATTGTACCGGCCGACTATTCCTTGAACCCCAACATCCGTTTTATAATGAAGGCGAAACCTATTCGTTTGAGTTTGTAAAATACCAGGATAAACACGATCCCCAAATCGTATTAGTCAGAGATATTTTTGAGAATAACATAGAAGTACTGCTTAAACTGAATAAGAAATTTGATGCAAATGAAGTTAAAATGGTAAAGTGTATAGTGAAAAGTATTAAAAAAGGTATTCCAATTCTTGAAATTTCATCTGAATAGCATATATTATCTTTCCAAACTATTGTTAAACAATAAGCTATAAATATATTAGGTTATTAACAATTGTTGATAACTCATGTGTGATGATTGTCAGGTGATTTCTCAATAAACACTTGACACAGGGGGGCAAAATGTTGTAATTTTAATTCACCGGACGAGATCATGGTAACCGGCCTTGGAGAGGCTGCTGAACTTCTGAGAAGGAGGGAAGTACCGAACCCGAAAAAGCTAAAGTTTATACCTCGCAAGAGTAATTTGCAGAAGCTGATTTGAAAGCCGGAATGCATGAATGAGTTAAAGGGCATGTAGCACCCTGAACCGATTGACCGCAAGGAAATGAAGAACAGGTTGACCGCAAGGCGATTAGGGCAAAAGGATTGAAAAAGGTGAATTGGTAACGAAACACTTTTGAAACCTGAGGCTGATGAAAATCAGACTGTAAAGTCTGAAAAGTAAAAAGTTCTGACCCTCGTTACAATAAGCTCCCGATGATACTCATCATGTAAGGACGTAACAAACAAAAGCCGCAAGGTAATTGAATGCGAAATTCCCACGATCGCCGAAGCGCGGCACACGGCAGGAAAAGCAAATCTGGCAACAGAAATGTCAACCAGGCCGAAGCCAGAAAAGCACAAAGCCGCAAGGCAGAAGGCCAATCAGGCGAGCCGGGGTTACCGGGGATGTAAAAGTTCCTGATACCTACAGAAGTTATCGAACCTACGGGCAAGATAGCAACAACGTTTCGAAAGTAGAAACCGACAACGCGCAAGCGTGGCTATGGCCAAAATCACGAAAGTGACAAGGTTCAAAACCCGGAATCATTCTGATAGTTCTTCCTCGGAAGGAAACTAAAGTCTGAAACCAGTGCCGGAAAAAACAAAGTATGATGTTCGCATCTGCTTTGAACAACAACAGGGCAATTCTATAAGTTTAGCCAATCTGTTCATTCTGCGAAGCAAACGCCGGCCACAATCAACAACTACGGTTGCTGGTTGCGAAATGGGGAACTATCCGACAGGATTGTTCCCCATTGCTTTTTATGTCAGGCAAGTTATTTAAATGACAGATTAAGATATTTCAAAAGTTATTGTTATTTCAGTAGTATTCGACGTAAATTTGCGCTCTTGAAGAAAATATCAAAAACATATGGCTGGTAATAAATATGCCGTTATTGGCATCGGACAGTTCGGTAAAGCTATTGCAAAAGCAATTTCGGCAAAGGGTTATGAGGTTATGGCAATCGATAATGATCCTGAAATTATTGATAGCATTGGCGATGATGTTGCTTATGCTGTTTCACTGGATGCAACAGATAAAAGAGCGCTTCAGGGACAAGGTATCGAAGAATTTGATGCCGTGGTTGTAGCTATTGGTTCCGATTTTGAACAGCGTTTACTCTGTGCGTCCATACTCCTCGACCTGAACGTAAAACGAATAATTACCCGCGCAAATGGTGAAGCACAGCGAATTATACTCGAAAAAATGGGTATCACCGAAGTACTATCACCCGAAGAGGAAGTTGGAATAATTGTTGCGGAGCGTATGCTGAATCCCAGTATTGTAAGCTATTTGCAGCTTCCTGACAACCACCGTGTTGTAGAGTTACTGAGTCCTAAAAACTGTATAAATAAGACTTTTGGCGAAATTGACCTTCGTGACAAATACAAGCTTAGCCTGATTACGGTAAAGGAGGAATTGAGATTGATGAAGGATGGAAAAGAAATTATTGAGCACCATATTATTGGCGTACCCGATTCGAAACAATCATTACAGGCAACCGACAGGCTGGTGATTTTTGGAAATGTTCATGATATCGACAGGTTCCTGGAAATCAACACTTAATATATGCTTAAAAACAGGATTTTCCAGGTTAGGGAATATATCAATATAAGGCTCTACAAGCACAGGGACTATGTGATCTCATTTTTGCATGTGGCCAGTATTATTGTTTCGTTGGCTGCCATAACTGCAATTATATACCAGCATGGATTTCCTAAGACGCCTCATAATGTGAATGTTACTGAATCAATCATTGAATTCAGTCTTATTTTTTATGTCGTTAAATTTTTGGTCAGGATTTTTTATGAATTCCATCCTGTCGATTTTATAAAAGAAAATCGGTTTGAGGCCATTTTACTTTCCCTCATCGTAATTGATCAGATTATTAGTTTGTTGAGCGGAGTTCAGGTAATTCAGAAATTTATTCTTCTGATTGGCTTTCAAGGGATTCAGAATTATTATTACCTTTTTGTTCAATTGTATTTTTTCTTAATCATTGCTATTGAGCTTGGTAAGGCAGGAAGATTTATTGAATATATCAAAATTGGTCCGTCTGGGCTTCTGGCTTTATCTTTTATCTTATTAATCGTTTCGGGAGCAGGGCTACTGTTATTGCCCGAAATGACAGTTTCGGGTATAAGTCCGATTGATGCTCTTTTTACATCAACCAGTGCGTGCTGTGTTACAGGACTGGTTGTTGTTGATACTGCATTTTGTTTCACATTAAAGGGTAAAACTGTCATCATGTTGCTGATACAGGCAGGTGGTCTTAATATAATTTCATTTGCCACTTTATTTGCCACTTTTTACCGTACATCAACTGGTGTTAAAATGCAATCGCTAATTAAGGATATGGTTTCGGCCGACAAAATGAGTAACACAAGAGTGTTGTTACGGAAAATTTTTCTATACAGCTTTTTTATTGAAGTATCTGGTGCGGTATTGCTCTACCTCACCTGGCCAATCGAAATGGTTTTTAAAGGTTTGGGCGAAAAGATATATTTCTCTATTTTTCATGCTGTTTCTGCGTTTAATAATGCAGGGTTCGGGTTGTTTACGGATAACCTCTATGCGATAACTGTAAGGCATGCTTATAATCTGCAACTTGTTATATCTGCCCTTATTTTCCTTGGCGGAATCGGTTTCATAGTGCTTGAAGATGTTTTTGCATTAAAAAATATCAGGGAACGCCGCAAAATAAGATGGAAAAAACTGCAAACACATTCTCGGATTGCTCTTTCTACTTCTGCTATTCTGGTTGTTGCCGGGGCAGTGGTTTTTTACCTTGTCGAATACAATCACGCTATTTCCGGTTACGGTATATATGGCAGCATTGTAGCTTCCATATTTCAATCAGTAACTTCTCGTACGGCAGGCTTTAACACAGTTGATTTTACACACCTTGGCCAGCCGGTACTTATTTTCATGATGTTTCTTATGTTTATCGGAGCTTCACCAGGTTCAACCGGAGGAGGTATTAAAACAACTACTTTCTCAGTGATTCTTCGTTCGGCAATAAGCACCATAAAAGGGCGTAAAAATGTTGAAATTGTTAAGCATACCGTTTCAAGCAATACCATCAGTAAAGCATATTCCATCGCGCTTTTTTCCATTTCGTTGATATTCATATCTACATTTATACTTTCCATAACTGAACCTGATAAAAATTTTCTCAGCCTGCTTTTTGAAGAAATTTCTGCCTTTGGCACAGTCGGCTTATCTACAGGGATCACTTCAACATTAAGTTATGCAGGAAAATTTATTATTATTCTTACCATGTACATCGGTAGGATAGGTACGCTAACCCTTGCACTGGCCATTACAAAACGTATTATTTACAGTAAATATCGCTATTCCGAAATTAATGTGCTGGTTGGCTGAAAACGAAACTGGCAGGAAAGATAAGATTTCAAATTTCGTATAAAAACAGAAAAGAGAGGATGTACCCTCTCTTTTTAGTGTTTTTTAATTATCTGCAAGAAAAAAATTGCTGTTTGATATTGACCGGGCTAAAGTATAATTATCTTCCAAATAATATGTAAAAATCATTGTTAAAAGATGTTAATGAATTTAGAATACTAATCATCACTCTCTTTTTCCTGCGATTTTTCCTTGTCGTCATCATCTTCTTCTCGTTCATCATGCTCTTTTAAGTCGAGTGCTGAATCAAAGAAGTCCTCATCCTTATCCGATTTTGTGTCAATTTTAACAGGGACTTTAATGAGATAACTTGCTTCATCAGTATCTATGGTTATAGCAAAGAAAAATGCTCCTCCGGCCATAGGCACCTTTATAGTATTGTTGATCCAACCCAAAGGGTATTTTTTGCGAATAGCTTCCATTAAATCAGGAGAGACATTTGCATAATTGATTATCAGTTTTTTACGATTAGCTTGCATGCTTTTAATAATTTTTGTTCGAAATGTTGGCACAATTATACGGCAGAAAAATAAAAAATCAAACTAATTTTAATAAATTAACAAAGATTTTTTACTCCTGCTGTTTTATTTAACTTTTTGAAGAACGAGTGCCGTTCGGTTGGTGGAATAAATACTTAACCGGTTGGTCGAAGTAGCCTCATCAAACCTGGATGTATAAAGCATATCCTCATTTATCCGGCCATGACCGCCAAAATTTACATGGTCAGTATTTAGTACGATTTTATATTTACCAGGCTCCGGAACTGCAAACTCATACCCTGGAATTGAACCTGTGGTATGAAAGTTAAAAAGGAAAATTAAGCCGGCCCGTTCATATATCAGGCATTTATTCTTTTCGTCGCAATTGATCTGATTGGCATAAAGCGTGCTCAGAAGTTTGTTGTCCTTTATAGTTTTCACCATTGCACGATCAAAATCCGAAAGATAATGATACCTGAGCAGAGGATTGTCCATCAGCGACCATTGGCGTCTTGCATGCTGGTAACTCCAGTTATTGCCTTCGCGTGGGAAATCGATCCATTCTGGATGGCCAAATTCATTTCCCATGAAATTAAGATAAGCCTGACCTCCGAGCGAAATTGTAAAAAGCCTGATCATTTTATGCAATGCGATGCCGCGTTCGACCACCAGATTCTCATCCGACGACTGCATATTAAAATACATCTCCTTGTCCATCAGCCTGAAAGCTATTGTTTTATCTCCTACCAAAGCCTGATCGTGCGATTCGCAATAGGTGACAGTTTTTACATACGGCAATCTGTCGTTAAGTACTTTCCACATTTCGGCCATACTCCATTGTTCATCCGGAACATCTTTAAGGTATTTAATCCAGAAATCCGGAATTCCCATTCCAAGCCTGTAATCAAAGCCAATGCCTCCGTCCTCAATCGGAGAGGCTAAACCTGGCATACCCGAAACATCCTCGGCAATGGTAACTGCCTTCGGATTAACTATATGGCTGAGGTGGTTAGCCAGTTGTAAATAAGTTACAGCGTCGAATTCAACGCCCTGGTTAAAGTATTTATCAATATTATCTATCGGTTCGTCGCCATGGTGAAAATACAGCATGGAGCCTACTCCGTCAAACCTGAAACCGTCGAAATGGAATTCTTTGAGCCAGTAGCGAATGTTTGAAAGAAGAAACTGTAAAACTTCTGTTTTGCCATAATCGAAAAGTTTTGAATCCCAGTTTGGATGTTCGCCCCGGGCTCCGGCATGAAAATACTGGTTTTCACTACCATCGAACTGGTTCAGGCCTTCATTCAGATTTTTTACGGTATGCGAATGTACAAGGTCCATTATTACAGCAATGCCCATGCTATGAGCTGTATGGATAAGCGTTTTCAGATCCTCAGGCGTTCCAAACCGTGACGAAGGGGCAAAGAAACTTGAAACATGATATCCAAAAGATCCATAATAAGGATGTTCCTGAATAGCCATGAGCTGAACAGCATTGTAACCCGCTTTTTTAATCCTGGGGAGAATTTTATCGGTAAATTCATTATACGTTCCCAGACCTTCTTTTTCCTGAGCCATACCAACATGGGCTTCATAAATAAACAAGTCACCTTGTATGCGTATATCAAAATGATCGTTTTCCCAATCAAAAACAGGTGAAAACCAGAGCTGGCCACTAAAGTTCTTAGTATCTTCATCTTGTACAACTCTCCGGATGTAGGCAGGTATCCTCAGTTTATCACCTATATCGCTCTTAACCAATACTTTAATCTTACTTCCATGTGTAAAAACGGTCTTATAATATTCTGCATTCAACTTTATCTCCCATATTCCATTTTCCTTTTTTTGCAGTGGGTGTGAGTACTGGTTCCAGTTATTGAAATCGCCTGTCAAGAAAAGCCCATGCGCGGCAGGAGCCCATTCGCGATAAACCCAGCATTGCTCCGATGGTATATAGTTTATACCCATATACTCATAGGCCTTTGCGAATTTTTCGATACTTCCTGCAATTGTTTCAATATAATTTAATTTCGACGAAAACCTGTCGTGCCTGGCTATGATATCATCAGTAGCCTGTTCGAGCCATGGATCTTGTTCAATAATCCGTGGTAATTTATTTGAATTTTCCATAATTCGTCGTCAATGTTATATTGAGGTGAGTAGTTTTATTCATGCAAATTAAGAAATTTTCTTCAGATTGATAAATCCTTTTTTTATTAAGGCAGAAAAAATCCAATTCCTTTTGGACTGGTTCTTTAAGTGGCTGTAATTTAATTTCAAAAATTGAAAGATTATAGAATTTAAGCTGTAAATCTTGATTTTGAATTTATTTCTGGAGGTAATAAATATTAGTCTGCCATTTATTTGTATCAGGTTCAACCAGCGGGTTTGTAACGTATTCTTCCCATCCCGGACCTGTAATCTGTATGCCATTTTCAATTAGATATATTTCAATTGCCTTATATGCAACTGATATAGATTTATAAGAACCAAAATACTTAACCATGAGCGCTTTATGAGAATTTTTAGTCAAACAATTTATCCCTTCCGGAACTTTAACAATGGAGTCAACCGGAACACAGGCTTCTATATCCAGATTGTGGTTGGAAGAATTGTGAAAAATAGCAATTGGAGAACCGGTAGGAGGGAGGTTCGCGGATTTTAAAAACCTGGATATTTTGTTATACATCTTCGATAATTTCATTGTAACCGTTGCAGCTGAAGCAGTATCACGCACGGTTATCAATATCCGGGCAGGCACATCACAATCAAATATTTCGTATCCATTCACTGTTTTTATTCCTGCCATCAGTTGATCAAGATTGGCCAGTCCTTTTTCCAGGTCAGGACCTATCAAACGATCTGAGAACAGTCCGAACCATCTTGAAATCGGATTCATTCCCATGTTACTTTCGATGCTCCAGGTCACCTTAGTATTCTGATCTACCTTTGTCAAAATAAATTTACCTTTTGACTTGCCATTTTTTCCATAATCCATAAGAAACAGAATTGAATCAAACGGATTGCTCGAAATTATCGAAAGACTGCCTTTGCCAATATTTTTATTGTTGCTCAGCCATTTATAAGTAGCTCCGGCGCCTGATTCCTGTCTCGAATACATCAAATGTACCGAAGTATCAATTTGTACCCAGGGCGACCATTTTTCCCAGTTTTTCAAGGTATTTATTTGCTGAAATACATTTTCGGGCGGTACACTTAGTAACAGCTTTCGCTCCACATGCACATCTGCCGGTAGCAGCAAGCCTGTGGCTATAATTAACACAACGATACACAGGAAAATAAAAAGTATGCGACGTAGTATTTTCATTGCCACAAATTCAATTTATTTTGTAAAAATACAAAATTAAAATCAGACTTGATTTATGAGAAATCAATTGAAACTATTAATGATAAAAGCTTTTAACAATCTTATTTGTGGAACGATTATTGATTAATTTTGAATTAAGAACAACTAATAACAATAAGATGAAAAAGTTAATTTTTATTACACTTGTGGCAGTATCGTTATTTTCAGTTTCATGCACGAAGGATGAAATCACAAATGTGGAAGGTGGGAATGCTGATATGAAGTCTGTTAATTTTTCAGTTCAAAGTAGCCAATGGCTTGAATATGGAACTGCTGGTGAACAAGGCTATGGTTTTGCCGTTGATCTCGATTTTCCGGAAATTACGAATAATGTAATTCAGAATGGAATGGTAACGCTTTACATGAAAAGAGCTGATACATGGACTTCCGTACCATTTAATTATTTTTACAGAACAACTGATGCAGTACCGGTCAATTATCAGGGAGGATTCTTTTACTCAATGAAAAAGGGTGTATTCTCCATTGATTATTATGAAAGTGATCACTTTACCAACAATCCTGGCACACAGGATTTCAGGCTGGTGATTGTTCAACCTATTTAATTTAAAAAATGGTTTTCTTCTGAAAAGCTTCGCATTGCGGAGCTTTTTTTTTGTAAGTTAGTGGTTCAAAATAAGTCAAGATTCATTTTCTTAATACCTATTTAAATATCACATTACCAATAACATGGAGAGAGAAACAAAAATTATATGTCCTAATTGCGGAGCTGAGATCAACGTAAATGAAATTCTTTATCATCAGGTTGAAGATGATCATAAGAAACGGTTTACAGCCCAACTTGCGGAAGAAAAGAAAAAGTTCGAGGCCGAACTCCAGGCGCTAAACATGCAGAAGGAGGAATTCGAAAGGAAGAAGCAGAAGGAGAATGAGCTTTTCCAGGAAAAATTACAGTCGAAACTTAAGGAAGAACGGCAAATAATGGAGAAACAACTCAAAACAAAAATAACAGAAGAGCAGTCGGAACAAGTTGCCATGATGCAAAAGGAACTTCTCGAACAATCCGAAAAGCTAAAGGAACTAAGCCGCAGCAGAGCTGAGATTGAACGACTTAAGCGTGAGAAAGACGAATTGAAAGAAAGTGTTATGGCTGAAGCCGAGCGCGCACTAAACCAGAAACTTATCGAAGAAAAAGAAAAGATCAGGAAAATAGAACAGGATCGTAATGAGCTTGCATTCAAAGAATTACATAAACAATTAGAAGACCAGAAGCGCCTCACTGAAGAGATGAAACGCAAGCAGGAGCAGGGTTCCATGCAATTGCAGGGCGAAGTTCAGGAACTTGCCATTGAGGAGTGGCTGGCTTCCTGTTTCCCGCTCGATATCATAGAAGAAATTAAAAAAGGAGCCCGTGGCGGCGATTGCATACAGACTGTAAACACACGAACCCGGCAGAATTGCGGAACTATTTATTACGAAAGCAAGCGTACAAAGGATTTTCAGCCAAGCTGGATTGAGAAGTTCAAAAATGATATTCGAGATAAAGGATCAGATATTGGTGTGCTCGTAACAGAGATATTGCCATCAGACCTGGATCGCATGGGATTAAAAGAAGGCATATGGATATGTACATATGAAGAGTTCAAAGGCCTGTGCAAAGTACTGCGTGAAGCCATTATCCAGATAAGCAATGCAACCGCATCGCAGGAAAATAAGGGTGATAAAATGAGCTTGTTGTACGATTTCCTTACAAGCAATACGTTCAGGCTCCAGATTGAAGCAATCGTGGAAGGATTTACGCAAATGCAGGCTGACCTTGACAGCGAGAAGCGCGCTATGCAACGCATCTGGAAAATGCGTGAAAAGCAACTTGAAAAAGTAATCACCAATACAATTGAAATGCATGGCTCAATTAAAGGAATTGCAGGAAATGCAATCCAGGATATTAAGCAGCTCGATATGCCATATACTGATTTACTTTCGGAAAGTACTGAATCATAATTAAATATCTCTTCAATTTGTTTTCTTCATATTAATATCATAGAAAATATTCAATTCTCAGAGACTTGAGAATATCCGAATAATAGTTGTTTATTAACCAGATATTCATGATAAATGAGGATTTTATCAGTTCGTATATTTTGCCCATAATTAATATTATGTTAAATAGAATATATGAAATAAAAGAGCCCGATAAAACCGGACTCCTCTATTCTCAATAGAAACATGTATTACATGTCACCAAGTTTAAGGTTTACTTCATCAAGTTTCTGTTTCATATTCAGACGTGCATAAATCTCTTTCAGAGATACCAGCGTGTTTTTGTCTTTAGGCTCAAGAGTTTCACATTTTTCGAGAAATGGCAATGCTAAATTCAGGTAGTTATTTCCATCAGCAAGCATTTTATCATATTTGGCAGTTTCGCTGATTGGCAGTTTATTTGCTTCGTTAATAACTTCTCCCCCTTTGTTGAAATAGATAGCGCCAAGGTTAAATAAGGCATCAAAATAATTTGGGTCTACATCAAGTGTTTCTTTATATGCCTGAATTGCAGAATCAAAATATTTAACTCTTTCTTCAGCAGAAAGTTTGGTGTCGTTTTTAAGCAAATCGTATGTAACACCTATAGCATATAGGACAGACACATTTTTAGGCTCTTTTTCCTTTGCAATCATAAGGCTTGATACCGCTTTTGCATGGTTATTTGTTGAAATGTACATGTTTGCTTCAGTAATAACCAGATCTGTATTGCCAGGGAACATTAATTTACCCTGGTTTATAATTTCCGATCCTTTCTCGAGTTCGCCTTTGTCTTTGTAAAGGTTAGCCAGTGAAGTATAAATACTTACTTCTTTCATTTTAATGTCAACCAGATACTGGTATTTTGCAATTGCTTTATCCAGAAATGCTTTATCGGCAGCTGCTTTTTTCTCGAGACATAAGGCTTCACCGTAGTTGGCAAGTGTATCAATTACATGGTTTTCATTACTGATAGCAACCGTTTTTTCGAAATTGACCATTGCCTTATCATAATCATTCTGCTGAAAATGGGTAATTCCTGTGTTAAAGAATTCACCGCTAACAATTTTCATTTTAGGTGCAATGTCCGACTTGAGATCGCCTTTTGTGTCGATTTCTTTGGCTTTAACATACGATTCATAAGCAATGTTAAGAGCGTCGGGAACATTCAGAGATTGAATTCCTTTTTCTTTAGGAATTTCACCTATAGTCGTAACTTTTCCATTTTCGCCGATAGTTACCAGCGTATTCAGATCATTATAATAAAGTAATTCATTCCCACCTTCTTTCGAAGTTGAACTTGGTTCAGCCAGTAATCCATAAACTTCAATTTTGGTCATTCCTACCTGAATTTTCTCCTTTTTAACGGAGAGAAGATGGATATCCAGATAAATGTTGCCTTTGTACATCCATACTTTGGCGTCGGTAGCAGCTTCAGGAGAAGCTACGGCTCTGTCGATAGCATCTTTTGCTTTAGACAGATCATTTTTATTCCAGGCACTGTATGCTGCATTTCTGTCTTTCTTAAATTGTGCGAAAGCACCACTTACCAGCATAATTAGGGCAAATAAAACAAGTGTTTTTTTCATTTCCGTAACTTTTTAATTTTTAGTTTTCTTTGGGTTAGTGTTATTTATTTAATTCTAAGGTATTTAAACTTCAGGGATTAGATCCGGAGTTTCAGATTCTTCAATCGAATCCCGATCATCACCAAATTCATCTGTTACAGTTCCTTCAAGCAATTCAGCGTCATCAGTATCTTCGAGTTCGCATTCAACTTTTGCAACTGCTGCAATTCCATCATCTTCTTTCAGGTTGATCAGCCTCACTCCTTGTGTTGCCCGTCCCATCACTCTCAGGTCGCTCACTCCCATCCGTATAATTATTCCGGAGAGATTGATAATCATCAGATCGTCGGAATCTGTAACATTTTTTATTGCTATCAGGCTTCCGGTTTTGTCAGTAACGTTAATGGTCTTAACACCTTTACCGCCACGGTTTGTAATCCTGTAATCCTCCAGATCCGAACGTTTGCCATACCCTTTTTCCGAAACAACAAGGATAGACTCATCAGGACTATTAACACATATCATGCCAATTACCTCATCGTTCTTCCCTCCCAGTGTAATGCCCCTTACTCCTGTAGCGGTACGGCCCATCGGACGTACAGTTTTTTCGTTAAAACGGATTGCTCTACCGCTGCGCAATGCCATCAGAACTTCGCTTGTTCCGTTGGTCAAACGAGCTTCGAGTAAATGGTCGCCTTCGTTAATATTGATAGCGTTGATACCATTTAAACGTGGGCGTGAATATGCTTCGAGTGAAGTTTTCTTAATGGTGCCTTTCTGAGTACAAAGTATTATGAAATTGTTCTTAACATAATCTTCGTCTTTCAGGTCTTTCAGATTAATAATCGCCCTTACCTTATCGTCAGCCTCAATATTCAGCATATTCTGAATTGCGCGCCCCTTCGAGGTCTTACTGCCTTCAGGAATTTCATAAACTCTGAGCCAGAAGCATTTACCTTTTTCGGTAAAGAACAACATATAGTTATGAGCAGTAGCGATGTACAGATGCTCAAGGAAATCCTCTTCACGTATATCCGAACCTCTTGCTCCACGTCCTCCCCTGCTTTGACGGCGATATTCCGAAAGCGCTGTGCGTTTCATATAGCCCATATGGGATATTGTAATTACAACAGCTTCGTCGGCAATGGTATCTTCGATTCTGAAATCTTTTGAATTGAGTTCAATGCGAGTTTTGCGTTCATCGCCATATTTTTCCCTGATCTCAATGAGTTCGGTTTTAATGATCTCAAACTGAAGCGTTTCGTCGGCAAGTATACTCAGGTAATATGCGATGATTTTCATCAGTTCGGCATATTCTTCTTTCAGTTTCTCCCTTTCGAGTCCGGTTAAACGTTGCAGACGCATGTCCAGGATTGCTTTTGCCTGCAAATCGCTGAGTGAAAAACGTACCATCAGGTTTGCCCTGGCTTCGTCGGGTGAAGCTGCCGCTCTGATAATGGCAATTACTTCATCAATATTATCGAGGGCAATCAGCAGGCCTTCAAGAATATGAGCACGTTTCTGAGCTTCCGCCAAATCAAAACGAGTTCTTCTGAGGATTACCTCATGCCGGTGATCAATAAAATGACCGATCAGTTGCCTTAGGTTGAGCTGGTACGGACGACCTTTAACAAGCGCTATCGCATTGGTACTGAATGAAGTCTGAAGAGCTGTATATTGATATAATTTATTCAATACAACATTAGAAACGGCATCCTTTTTTAATTCGTAAACAATGCGAAGTCCGTTACGGTCGCTTTCGTCGCGAATGTCGTGAATACCTTCAATTTTTTTCTCATTTACAAGGTCGGCTGTTTTTTTGATCATTTCAGCCTTGTTCACCTGGTATGGGATTGAAGTGAAAATAATTGCTTCACGCCCTTTTTCATCGGTTTCGAAAGTAGATTCACCGCGCATTACCAAACGCCCGCGGCCTGTTTCATAGGCTTCGCGAACACCTTCGTAACCGTAAATTATACCACCGGTAGGGAAATCAGGCGCTTTGATGTATTTCATCAGACCTTCAACTGTAATTTCCTTGTCGTCGATATAAGCAATACAGCCGTTTATAATCTCTGTAAGATTATGAGGTGGAATATTGGTAGCCATACCTACTGCAATTCCCGATGTTCCGTTGATTAACAGGTTTGGAATTTTAGCAGGCAAAACCGTGGGTTCTTCAAGTGTATCGTCAAAATTTAATTTGAAATCTACCGTATCTTTATCAATATCGGCAAGTAATTCCTCGGCTAATTTGCGTAAGCGGACTTCGGTATAACGCATGGCAGCCGGGCTGTCGCCATCAATAGACCCAAAGTTTCCCTGTCCATCAACAAGCGGGTATCTTAACGACCATTCCTGTGCCATACGCACCATTGCATCGTACACTGATGTGTCGCCATGCGGGTGATATTTACCAAGTACTTCTCCGACAATACGAGCCGATTTTTTATATGACCTGTTGGAAAGAACTCCCAGATCAAGCATCCCATATAAAACTCTTCTATGAACTGGTTTTAAGCCATCACGCACATCGGGAAGTGCACGTGATACAATAACCGACATCGCATAATCGATGTAGGCGCCTTTCATTTGTGTTTCAATATTTACAGGTACAATTCTTTCCCCGTCCTGAATGTTATCCATTTATTAATCCCTTCATTTATAGTAACTTATGTTACCGCTAATATATCTACGAAAGTACACTTTTTTTTTATACAAAAAACGTAATTACAGGCTTTTTTGTTCCTGTTTTCAACATTTACCTGTTGATAATATCAAATTACTGAAAATGAAGGTTTAAGGCTTATTAAGCAAATCATTTGTTCAAACTATTTACGGACTTGTGCGTTTATATTGTAAATTTGTAGAGATTATAATAAAAACTAATTTAGTTTAGGAAAGGACTGATAAATACATGGAAGCAAAGTTTTCACAGAGAGTTAAAGATGTGTTGTCTTTCAGCCGTGAAGAGGCGATAAGGCTGGGTAATGAATATATAGGCGTTGAGCACCTCTTACTTGGTATGATACGGGAAGGTGAAGGTTTGGCAATTCGTATTCTGAGTTATCTGAATGTAGATATGACCGAACTCCGCCGTACTATTGAATCGGCGATTGCAAATCCGGCCAACCACAACAAAATAAATGATAATCTTCCTTTGGTGAAGCAGGCTGAGCGTGCGCTTAAGCTGACTTACCTGGAAGCCAAACTTTTTAACAGCGAATTAATAGGTACCGAACATCTGTTGCTCGCTATTTTGAAGGATGAAGATAACTTGGTAACCCGTTCGGTAAAAAAGTACAATGTTGATTACGATTTATTTAAAGAAGAAGTGAAATCATATTTAATTACGGGCGAAGATTCATCACAATCGCAGGGAGATAAGGAAAGATTTTTTGGTGAAAGCAATGCTGATCCTAAAGATGAACTTTCAGGTGGTTCACAAGATGATGATCCGGATGAAGGCGGTGGCATTGAGAACCTGAGAAAGACTGCTGACAGCAAATCGAAAACCCCGGTTCTCGATAATTTTGGCCGCGACCTTACCAAAGCAGCTGAAGAAAACAGGCTCGACCCTATTGTTGGCCGTGAAAAAGAACTTGAAAGGATATCGCAGATACTTAGCCGACGTAAAAAGAATAATCCAATCCTGATCGGTGAACCGGGTGTTGGTAAATCAGCCATTGCCGAAGGTCTGGCTTTAAGAATTATTCAACGCAAAGTATCACGTGCTTTGTTTAACAAACGAGTATATACACTTGACCTGGCATCGCTTGTTGCCGGAACCAAATACCGCGGACAGTTTGAAGAGCGGATGAAAGCCGTTTTGAACGAGCTTGAAAAAAACCGTGATATTATCTTGTTTATTGACGAGATACACACTATAGTTGGTGCCGGAAATGCAAGCGGATCGCTGGATGCAAGTAATATGTTCAAACCTGCACTTGCCCGTGGCGAAATACAATGCATTGGTGCAACCACACTTGATGAGTACCGCCAGTACATTGAAAAAGATGGCGCTTTGGAACGCAGATTCCAGAAAATAATAGTGGATCCGACTTCACCTGAAGAAACGGTTATTATTTTGAACCAGATCAAGGAGAAATACGAGGATCACCACCTGGTAAAATATACGCCTGAAGCAATTAATGCATGTGTAACACTTACAAACCGTTACCTGACAGACCGTTGTCTTCCAGATAAAGCGATTGATGCACTTGACGAATCCGGCGCCCGTGTTCATATTTCGAATATGCATGTGCCTGTTGAAATTGTTACTACTGAAAGTCTCATAGAGGATATCAGGCAGAAGAAAATGAAGGCGATCAAAGGCCAGAAATATGAGGAAGCTGCCCGTTACCGCGATGATGAGCGTAAGGCTCAGGCTCAGCTGGAAGCGTTGAAACAGAGCTGGGAAGAAGATTCGAAAATAAACAGGCAGCTTGTTACTGAAGACAACGTAGCCGAAGTAGTTGCCATGATGACCGGCGTACCTGTTCAGCGTATTGCTGAGAATGAAGGTTCGCGACTGATGAACATGGAACAGGAACTCGGAGGCTCTGTAATCGGACAGGAAGATGCCATTAAAAAGGTGGTAAAAGCCATTCGCCGCAATCGTGCCGGGCTTAAAGATCCAAATAAGCCAATCGGAACCTTTATTTTTCTTGGACCGACAGGTGTAGGTAAAACGCATCTTGCCAAAATACTGTCACGTTATCTTTTCGATACTGAAGAAGCACTTATTCGTATTGATATGAGTGAATATATGGAAAAATTCGCTGTATCGCGTCTCGTTGGAGCACCTCCGGGATATGTTGGTTATGAAGAAGGAGGACAGCTGACTGAAAAAGTACGCCGTCGCCCCTACTCTATCGTTTTACTGGATGAAATTGAAAAAGCGCATCCTGATATTTTCCACATCCTGCTACAGGTGCTTGATGATGGTCAACTGACTGATAGCCTGGGACGTAGAGTGGATTTCAAGAATACGATAGTGATTATGACCTCCAATATCGGCTCGAGGCAATTGAAGGATTTCGGAGCCGGTGTAGGTTTCAGCACAAGTGCACGTCAGTCACAAAGTTCGAGCATAGCCACCAGCGTAATCGAAAATGCATTGAAAAAATCGTTTGCGCCAGAGTTCCTGAACCGGATTGATGATGTGATTATTTTCGATTCGCTTGAACGTGAGGATATTCATAAAATTATTGATATAGAACTCTCGAACCTGTTTGCACGTATACGCACTATGGGTTATGAACCACGTATCTCCGAAAGAGCCAAGGATTATATTGTTGAAAAAGGTTGGGATGAGCAATTTGGAGCCCGTCCGCTGAAAAGGGCAATTCAGAAATATGTTGAAGATATGCTTGCTGAAGAGATCATCCTTACAAAACTTGTAGCAGGTGATATTATCAATATCGATTTTGATCCTGATATCAAGGATATGAAGATTGTTGTCGAAAAGCCTGAAAAGACTGAGGTGCTTCAATTACCTGAAGCTCAAGCTTTATTGGAAGCACCGGCTGATCCGGCAGATTAATTAAGAATTACATTTTTTTAGAAGGACGCTTTAAATTAAGGCGTCCTTTTTTTAGTTTACAGCCGGATTCTGCCAGTGTCAGACACCCTGCGGGTGTGCAGGGGCTGTTGACTATTCATCTAACAGAAAATAACCTGCTGTATATGAACCTATTAAAAAGTCCATTTTTCTTCTCTTCTAAGATTTAACTTTACTCCGGTTAGTTCCAATTAGTGCGATAATTAACTTGTATGCCATTTCACTTTTTATTCTTCACCTCATCCGCCTTCGGCACCTTCTCCTCAAGGAGAAGGACCATAAAATCCAGGTTTTGGTACATAAGGTGGATTTTAGCTGATCAATATTCGTTACTTGTGCTGAGCGAAGCCGAAGCATCCACTATTTATTATTCACTATTCACTATTAACTGATCACTTCTCCCCTTCCCATTCTTTATAAAACTGATCCAGGTAGGCAAGCATAAAATCATGCCTTTCTTCAGCCATTTTTCTGCCTGTTTCTGTATTCATCAGGTCTTTAAGCAAAAGAAGTTTTTCATAAAAATGATTCAGTGTTGGGGCAACCGAGTTTTTGTATTCCTCTTTTGTAAGCTGAAGGTTTGGTTTAATTTCAGGGTTGTAGATTGGCCTTCCTTTGTGACCACCATAATTGAAAGTCCGTGCAATGCCAATAGCACCAAGTGCATCAAGCCGGTCGGCATCCTGTATTACATCGAGTTCGGATGATTTAAATTTTTGCAGAAGCTTTCCACCTTTAAACGAGATATTTGAAATTATTTTCTCTACATGAATTATAACATCTTCCTGGACCTGAATCGATTCCAGAAATTTTCGTGCTCTTTTCGGGCCAATCTCCTCATCTCCGCCATGGAATTTCGAGTCTGCGATATCGTGTAATAAGGCACCTAGTTCGACAATAAAGATATCAACATTCTCATTTTGAGCAATATGTTTTGCCGTTTTCCAGACCCTGTAAATATGCCACCAATCGTGCCCGCCTTCGGCATCCGCCAGTGAGGTTTTTACAAACTCAATGGTTTTGAGAATTATATCCTGATTATTTTCCTGAATATGACTTAGTTTCATGATTTCTGATTAGTTAAAAGATTACAAAGATAAAAAAAGAGCGCAACTGTTAAGGAACGCTCGATTTTCGGTTGGTCGATTGGTTAGCTAAAACTTGTAAGCATTATTTTCAATCAATCTGTCGGCGATACAGCGACGAACTTCTTTTACATTTATCCCTGCAACAAAAGTCAGCTTTTCGATGGCTGCATTTAATTTTACTGATTCTTCGGCATTGGCAAAAGAATTGACTGCATCAAGGGCTGACTTGTGCACCAGATCGGCTGTATCGTAAACATACACATCAAGCATCTCACGGAAAATTTCAGCACTTACCTTAATGGAATCAGTAATAAAAACATCTTTGGCTTCTACGGTATCTACAAGAAATTCTCCGCTCTTTAGAACTTTTCTGTTTTCCATGTTTGTAAATCGTTATAATTCTGGTATTATCTGAATGCGCTATAAATTAATCTTCAGAGTTATGCAGTTATAGTATTTTTTGATTGTTGCTTTATTTTCCGATTGTTTGGAGACCAAAGAATAGCCTGAACATCGTCGGCAAAATGATTCTAAAACCGGCCGAAAGTACAAAATAACATCATTGAGAATTCGATATGTTAATAAAAATTTAATATAAATATAATAGATACGTTATTATAAAAAAAGAACGCTCTTTTTGAGAACGTTCCTTAAATTATACTTGCATGTTTTAGATTGCCAAAATAACCTGGCTATCTTATTTATTGATTTACATTTTAAAATCATTTACATCTTTAGGATGACAATTATTAATGAAACTTACTGATGAAATATTTTCTGCTCTGCCTTTGCGGATAAAGATATCGGCTGATTTGGCATATACATCACTTCGATTGGCATCGTAAAGTAACAAATATCCGATCAGAACATTAGCTGCCATTTCAACCAAACGGCGGGAGTGGAAATCAAAATATTCATTATCAGCAAATTCTGTAATTTTTTCAACCGTTTTCGCATACTGCTCGGTCATTTTCTCAAGTGTGTTCCGCAGGTATTCCAATTCAGGTTTTACTGCAAGTTGACAACGTTCGCGCATATTTGCAAGGTAAGCGCCGTTTCCAACGCTACGTATTGCTGCTACAACCTGGAGCTGTGATGTACCTTCGTAAATGGTAGTAATGCGTGCGTCACGATAAATCCGTTCGATGGGGAAATCTTTCATGTAGCCTGTTCCACCAAAAATCTGGATCGAATCGTAAGCTATTTTGTTGCATTCCTCACTTGAATACAGTTTTACCAGCGGCGTAAACATATCAGCAAGTTTCTGATACATTTTAGCTTCCTGGCGTTCTTCTGTTTCCAGTTTGCGTTCGTGCGAAGTAAAATTATATGCCTTGTAAATATCTACATACCTGGCTGTTTCATAAAGTAAAGTACGCATGGCGTCGATCTTCACCTTCATATTGGTAAGCATTTCGAAAACAGCAGCATATTTGATAATTGATTTACCAAATTGCTCACGTTCATTTGCATATTTAAATGCTTCGCGGTAAGCAGCTTCAGCAATGCCAACTGATTGTGAACCTACACCAAGACGGGCAGAATTCATCAGCGACATTACATATTTGATAAGACCTAACTTGGTATCACCAATTAATTTGGCAGGTGCATTGTGAAATACAAGTTCGCAGGTGGGTGAACCTTTGATTCCCAGTTTATTTTCGATGCGACGAACCGTGACAGCTTTATCAGTGCGGTCGTAAACAAACAGTGAAAGTCCGCGCGCATCGGAAGTTCCTTCTTCGGAACGGGCCAATACCAGCGAAATATCTGCATCACCATTGGTAATAAAACGTTTCACGCCATCCAGTATCCATTTGTGTTTGTGGATGTCGTAGGTTGCTTTGAGTTGCACAGCTTGTAAATCGGAACCTGCATCCGGTTCTGTGAGATCCATGGCTGCGGTGGCACCTTTGTGAAAACGTGGCAGGAATTCATTCTTGATTTCGTCGGAGCCAAACTCGTGAATGGTTTCTGCACAATCCTGCAATCCCCATATGTTGGCAAATCCTGCATCGGCGCGCGAAATAACTTCGCCTGACATAACATAAGGTACAACCGGTATATTTAGCCCATCATATTCCCTTGGCAGGGTAAAACCAACCAGACCGGCTTTTACCATTGCATCGTAGTTTTGCTGGGTTCCGCGTGCATATTTAACCTCATTTTCAATAAGTTGCGGCCCTTCTTTATCTACGGATTCGGCATTGGGTGCAACAATTTCACCACTGATTTCGCCGATAATTTCCATTACCTTATCGTAATTATCGATGGCATCTTCAAAATCGAGGGGTGCAAAATCGTATTTCTCTTTCTGGCTATAGCCTGACTCCTTCAGTTTCACAATTTTCTCCATCAAAGGATGGGTGAGGTGAAATTTCAGATGGGGATTGTCGGTATAAAAATTTTCCATTATGGTCGGTGGTTTACTTCGAGTTTTTCTTGTAATATTTGATCATTTTCGGAATCACATCAGCTACGTTTCCAATGATGGTATAGTCCGCAATGTTGTTAATAGGCGCACTGATATCGGTATTTATCGAAATGATCTGAGCTGATTGATCCATTCCGGCTCTGTGCTGCACTGCGCCTGAAATTCCACAGGCAATGTAAAGTTTTGGCCTAACGGTTACGCCAGTTTGTCCAACCTGGCGTTCGTGCTCAACAAAACCAGCATCAACTGCAGCACGTGATGCGCCAACCTGGGCACCAAGAATATCCGCTAAATCGAAAAGCAGATTGAAATTTTCTTTCGAACCAACGCCATATCCTCCGGAAATAATAACCTGTGAGTTTTTAATGTCGATCTTGCTCTTTTCCATGTGACGCTCAATGATGGTGACTGCAAAATCATCATCTTTAAGGATATTTTTGGCATCAATTTTCTGGAGCTTACCTTTGAATTTATTCGAAAATACTTCTTTCTTCATCACGCCTTCCCGCACGGTAGCCATCTGAGGACGGGTTTCGGGATTGATGATGGTAGCTATGATATTTCCGCCAAAGGCAGGGCGTATCTGATAAAGAAGATTTTTATATTCAGTCTGCGTTTTATTTTCGAAGTGGTCGCCGATTTCGAGACTGGTGCAGTCAGCAGTAAGTCCGCAACGGAGTGCCGAAGCAACGCGTGGTGCAATATCCCGTCCGATACTTGTAGCGCCAAAAAGAGCAATTTCCGGCTTTTCTTTTCCAAACAGATCAAGTATTATAGATGCGTGCGGAAGCGTAGTGTAGGGAAAAAGCTTTTCATGATTGGCATAATGGATCACATCAACGCCATATGGATACAATTGATTTTCCAGGTCAGGAACATTGTGGCCGATAACAACTGCCTCTAATTTAACATGAAGATCGTCGGCAAGTTTTTTACCTTTCGACAAAAGTTCAAGGCTGACATCTGCTATCAATCCTTCTTCGGTAACTTCGCAATAAACAAATATGTTGTTCACGTGCTTTTTGTATTAATCAGTGATTTTTAAATTACTTATTATTAGCCGATTATGTGGCTGTTGATCAGATCCACCATCAGTGTTTCGATTTCCTTATCGGTACCGCCCATTATTTTTGAATCCTTATGCTGGAAAACAACATTTTCGATCTTCTTAACTTTGGTTGGCGAACCTGACAAGCCCAGCATTTCAGTCTGAGCATTCAGATCTTCCGCTGTCCATTCTTCAATAAGCAGGTAAGGACGATCGTTGTATAATTCGGTATAGTCTTTGGTTTCGTTCTGAAGCTCGGTTACAGTGCGTGCATGTTTGTATTTCATCAGTAACTTGGCAACGCGCTGACGGCAAACCGGTGCGGAACCATGAACCGTAATGGCTGCCGGTAAAGTTGAATTTACTACTTCTACTCCCCTTTCGAGCCTGCGTTTAACTATAATTTTCTTGGCATCCACCGAAAAAATTTCTTCAGCATAAGTAACTTGAGGAATACCAAGTTTCTCTGCTGTCTGCGGACCAACCTGTGCGGTATCGCCGTCAATAGCCTGCCGGCCTGAAATTACCAGGTGATAAGGAGCAAGTTTTTTAACTGCCAGCGATAAAGCATAAGATGTTGCAAGAGTATCGGAACCGGCAAATTTACGGTCGGTGATCAGGTAGCCCCGGTCAGCGCCACGATACATGGCTTCACGTATGATTTCGGCAGCGCGGAAAGGACCCATGGTAAGAAGAATGACTTCGGCATAAGGAATTTTATCCTTAATGCTCAGGGCCTGCTCCAGAGCGTGTAAATCTTCGGGGTTAAAAATGGCAGGTAAGGCTGCCCGGTTAACAGTGCCATCAGCTTTCATGGCATCTTTTCCAACATTCCGGGTATCCGGAACCTGTTTGGCTAGCACAATTATTCTAAAACGCATAAATTATTTATCAGGTTATGACTCAGTTTAAAGTAAGTCAATAATACTTTGCGATGGAAATTTTGAAGGCGCAAAAATAAGCTTTTAGGGGTAAACTACAAGAAAAAAATATGTAATGCAGACTGGGTCAAGGTTTTAAATATGCAGATTGATATATATCTGCCTAACTATGAATAGGTTATAGTTTATTTATAGAGATTCTGTATAAAGGAAAATAAGATAATCAGACTTAAATTCATTCTGTTTTCGTACTCTTTTCCTGATTTTTTATGTTCAACTGTAACAGAAAAAACCCCGGTTTTAAGCCGGGGTTAGAAAAAATTAAGAGTAGATGTTATCAGGATTTTTCATCAATAAAATTATAATAATCAATGGGTTACAAATCAAGAACCTGAACAATCAGTTCTGCAATATCGTAGTTTTTTACATCTTCCTTATTTTTGTATTTTAGTCCATCGGTGAGCATTGTCATGCAGAACGGACATGCGGTAGCAAGGATTTTTGCATCGCTACGTAACACTTCTTCAGTTCTTTCTATAAATACTTCCTTTTTACCGGGTTCTGCTTCTTTAAACATCTGCGCACCACCGGCACCACAGCAAAAGGAGAAACTTTTGTTCCGTTCCAGTTCCACGAAATCATTGGTAAGCTTCTTCAGGATGCTACGAGGTTCAGCATAAATATCGTTACCACGTCCAAGGTAGCATGGATCGTGATAAGTTATTCGGGTATTGCCCATCATGCTTGCATCCAGTTTGATATTTCCGTTTTCGATATACTTATCCAGGAATTGGATGTAATTGATAACCTCGTAATTTCCGCCCAGATCTGTGTATTCATTTTTAAGTATATTGAAACAATGCGGGCAGATGGTGATGATCTTCTTTACTTCATAACCATCGAGTATCGCAATATTCTGCAAAGCCTGCATCTGGTAAAGCATTTCGTTCCCGGCGCGGCGGGCAGGATCGCCGGTGCAGGATTCCTCTTTCCCCAGAACGGCATAACTGATATTAAGATGCGTAAGTATCTTGGCAAATGCCCGGGTAACTTTTTTATACCGGTCGTCGAAAGCGCCGGCACAGCCTACCCAGAAAAGGTATTCGGGTTTTTCGCCTCGGGCAAATAAGTCGGCCATAACTGGGATTTCTATTTTTTTTGTTTCCATAAAATTTATTTTTAACATGGAGGCATGAATGGCAAGGAGATACACGGAGAAATAATAATTGATTTTACTCTTGAAAGATATCGAGTTTCATGAGCTTCGTGCTAATAAGTATACTCTGCGCCTCCGTGGTTTTATTTTTTTTAATTGACTTTCATTTCCAGATTCTCCGCCCAAAGTAACCTATCTTCGGGAGAATATTGCCAAGGCGCTCCATTGTTCTCAATATTGCTGAACATGGTTTTAAGACCTGAAGGTGCGCTGTTTTCTTCCATCACCAGGTAACGACGCATATCCACGATAAGTGTAGGATGATTGA
Source organism: Bacteroidales bacterium (assembly GCA_038237165.1). GTDB lineage: Bacteria > Bacteroidota > Bacteroidia > Bacteroidales > UBA4417 > UBA4417. The sequence goes on from JBBRYZ010000008.1 coordinate 35,124, forward strand.
TGTTTACAGGGCATTCCTGGGCACAGGCATTACAAGTGGTGCAGGCCCAGAGTTCTTCGGCAGAAATGTAATCGCCAAGTAAGGATTTGTTGTCATTAAAATCTCTGCCTGTTTTAACAAGTCCCGGACCTTTTTCTTTCATCCGAGCCCTGAGATCCATAAATATTTTTCGTGGCGACAATAATTTTCCGGTTGCATTTGCCGGGCAAACTGATGTGCAACGTCCACATTCAGTGCAGGTCAGCGAGTCGAAGTAATTCTTCCACGAAACATCTTCCACATCTTTTACACCGAAACGACTGATTGGTGCATCGGCAGCCGGAGCATCGAAAGTGGCATTTGGATCAAGCATCATTCTTACTTCGCGGGTGATATCATCCATATTGGTAAGCTTTCCGAGCGGTTCGAGGCGCGAAAGGAATGTATTGGGAACCGAAAGAAATACATGGAAATGTTTAGAGTATGGCAGAATATTTGCAAAAATGAAAATCAGCAGAATATGCGACCACCAGCAAATTTCATAAACCAGTTGTAATCCGGTGATTGATAATCCACTGATCATGCCAGCAAGCATAGCTCCTACCGGGTAAATTCCATAAATCATATTTTCGGTAGTCAAATGCAACTGAACATAGGCCGCATTCATTCCCATTAGCGAAAGCATCAGTAGTAATATCATCGTTAGCGCAATATTGGCATCCTGGTGCGATATTTTTTTCATTTCGATACCTTCGAAGCGTTTGATATGCAGGAAGAGCCTTCGTGCCAGAAACACCAGAATAGAAATCGCAACCAGCAGGGCAAAAACATCTCCGGAAGCCATAATTATATTGTGCAGAACGCCCAATACTTTGAGTGATTTTTCGATGCCAAACAGCCCGTCAATTATCATTTCGATGCTGCCGAACAGTATTACACAAAATCCCCAGAAGACCAAGGCGTGAAAGAAGCCAATTACCGGCCGACGGAAAATTTTGGTCTGACCGATGGCCACATCAAGCATGACCATAAACCGCTTACCAAAATCGTGGATGGGGAAATTGGCCTTGGTAAATTTAAAATAGCTGATCAGTCTGAGAATGGTGAACGTAAAGATTCCCATTGTCACCAGCATGGTAATCGCAAAAACAACCTGCTTTGCCATAACGAATTGATTTACAATAAAAAATGCCCTTAAAGTGATTCAAAAAGAATAAACTGTCAAGGACATTTTCTGTTTTTTATGAATTATATGATTATTTTGATTTCATTTCCTTAACAGCATCGACCAGTTTTGGAAGCACTTTTAATGCATCTCCAATAATGCCGTATTGAGCAGCTTCAAAGATCGGAGCATCCTTATCCGTATTAATTGCCACAATTACTTTGGATGAGCTTATCCCGGCAAGGTGTTGTGTTGCACCCGAAATACCAATGGCGAAGTACAGGTTCGGGGCTATGATCTTACCGGTTTGACCGGTATGTTCCTCTTGCGGGCGCCATCCTTCGTCCGAAACCGGCCGGGAGCAAGCCGTAGCTGCGCCAAGCAAATCAGCCAACTCAAGCAACGGGCCCCAGTTATCAGGAGATTTCATCCCACGACCGCCGGAAACCACAATGTCAGCATCAGTAATCAGAATTTTACCCGATTGTTTCTGAACTTCTTTTACCTGGGTTTTCATAAGGCTGCTGTCAGGCTGAATATCCATTTTCTCCAGGACAAATGCTTTCTTCGATTCCGACAGTTCAAATGAATTCTGTGCGAGTGTAATAATTTTTATTTCCGTTTTAATTTCAACATTTGCGAAAGCTTTTCCGGAGTAAACCTTTTTATAAACCACAAACGGATTAACGCTCACCGGCAATTTGCTTACGCCAGAAGCAACTCCTGCCTTAAGCCTGACTGAAAGCCTGGGAGCCAATGCCTTGCCCGAATTGTTGTTGGCTAAAACCAATATTTTAGCGCTGTTTTTGTTAGCTACTTCAGCAATCATGCCGGTAAATGCCTGGTCGTCGAAAGTATTGATCGTATTATTTTCGATACTAATTACTTTCTCAGCTCCGTAAACAGCTAATTTCTCAAGTTCCGAAGTATCGACTTTCCCAATCGATAATGCAACCACCTCATCATTAATCATTCCGGCAACTTTCGACGCGTATGAAACTAGTTCGAAGGATAACTTTTTAAACTTGCCATCCCAGTTTTCGAGGAATACTATTACTGACATATCTTGATTCGTTTTTTGACTTGTAAGTGAAAAGTGGATTAAAAAACCTTGGCTTCGTTCTGAAGCAAAGAGATAAGTTGCCCGGCATCGTCGGCATTTACAAATTTACAGGCGGCGTGTGGCTTAGGCATTTCATAGTTTAACACTTCGGTCAGGCTTTCAATAACCTGTGGTTCAACCACTTTGATAGGTTTAGTACGGGCTGTCATAATACCCCGCATGGCTGCAATTCGTGGTTCTTTGGCAATTCCTTTCTGAACAATCGCAACAAAAGGTGAAGGTACGAAAAGAATTTCCTTGCCGCCATCAATTTCACGGGTAAGTAGAGTCAGGCCATCTTCAATTTTAATTGAAGAAACACCGGTTACGGAAGGATAGCCTAAAAATTCAGCCAGCATCCCTCCTACTGTCGAGCCGTTGTAATCGCTGGATTCGATACCACATAAAATTAAATCAAAATTTTCGTTGCGGACAGCTCCGGCAAGCTGGGCAGCAGTTGTATATGCATCGCCGGATTCGATGTTTATACGAATAGCATCATCAGCGCCTATTGCCAGGGCTTTGCGGATGGTTGGATCGGAAGCTGCGAGGCCAACATGGGCTACTGTAACCGTTTGAACGCCATTTGAAGCATCTTCCTTAAGCTCAAGAGCGCGTGTAAGGGCAAGTTCATCCCAGGGATTTATAATCCATTGAATGCCATTTACATCAAGCTTCTTAAACTCGTTGACGAACTTTACCTTTGTTGTGGTATCAGGCACATTGCTGATACAAACTAATATTTTCATCAGATTTTGAATTTGTTTTCAGATCAATCCTGAAAGCGCCATGTTAGAATTCTGTATATTTCTAATTATCAGGCAACAAAAAGATTGATTCCTGTTATTAATCAATGAATTTCATTTATTTAATGATTACAAATTTAACATTATTTAGATATGTATTGAAAAAAGCAATGTCTGTTAAACACAATTCATTTTAATATGTATTTATTGTATTGATAAACAGGTTGTTCCATCAATAAATAAGAAGTATTAAGTTACAAACAATAAGGCCTGATGGTGTTGACAAAAAATAGTAGCTTTGTGAGGTGAAACACAACGACCCGAAAAATCCTAAAAGAAAAAGTTTTCTCCGGCTGCCGGTTTACCCCGGAGGAAAAGATGCTTATCTGAAATTTATAAGTGATAATATAGTTTATCCCGAGCACGCACTTGCAAACAATATTGAAGGTCCTGTTTATCTGATCTATACAGTAAATAATATTGGCGAAATTGCAGATATAGAGGTAACTAAAGGAATTGGTTATGGCTGCGATGAGGAAGCTATCCGCGTGATACGCATGATGCAATATGAACCGGCCAGAAACCGGGGTATTAAAATAAAAGTCGAAATGAAGACAAAGATTCATTTCAAACTGCCGGAAACCACACCACTTATTAACAGGAATGATTTTCAAATAAATTATTCAGCAGTAACTCAAGAAAATGCAAACAGCCCGGAACCGAAGTCCCAGGCTGTTTATAATTATACGATTAAACTTGATTAAACGCTGGTTTAGGGAAAATTGATTCTTTAAGAGGATCAAAGTATAATTTCGATTTACTTTTTATCACCGTCAAACTTAAAATTATCCGGATGGTCATGACAATCGCGGCAGTCGAGACTTTTATTGTACATTTCCATAGCCCTTGCGCTCATGCCCATGCTTGAGAAACCGCCATCGTTAAACAGATTCTGCATGGTGACTTTTCGGGTAAGGTCGCTAAAAAGCGTCAGGCAATAATCAGCACATTCACCGGCAGTCGCATTGCCCAGTGGTGACATCCGCTCTGTGAAATCCATCAGGCCACCTATTCCCTTTACACCACTTCCGGCAGTTGTTAAGGTTGGCGACTGCGAAATTGTATTGATACGAATATGTTTTTCGCGGCCATAAATATAACCGAAACTGCGGGCAATGCTTTCGAGTGCAGCTTTGGCATCAGCCATATCATTATATTCGAAAAGAGTACGCTGAGCCGCCACATATGAAAGAGCTACAATTGAACCCCATTCATTCATAGCATCGAATTTCTTTGCGGTTTGTATAACTTTATGAAACGAAATAGCAGAGATATCCATTGTTTTCAGGTAATTCTCATAACTGACTGAATCATAAGGAATTTTCTTGCGCACATTCGGCGACATACCAATTGAATGCAGAATGAAATCAATTTTTCCGTCGAAATGCTCCATCGTTTTAGTGAAAATATTTTCGAGATCAGGAATACTGGTTGCATCAGCCGGAATAATTATAGACCCGGTTGCCTTTGCCAGATGATGTGTATCACCCAGACGGAGTGCCATAGGCGTATTGGTAAGGACAAACTGCGCGCCTTCTTCGTGTGCTCTTTCTGCCACTTTCCATGCAATAGACATGTCGTTCAATGCACCGAAAATGATGCCTTTTTTACCTTTAAGTAAATTGTAAGCCATTGTTTTTGTTTTAATTAGTAATTCGATTAAGAAGGGATTATGTAAGCTGGTATATTATAATATTGCCTGGTTTCAGGCATTGATTTTATTCGAAGTTGTTTGGTCAGACTACCAACCTTGAATTTGAAAATTTCTTTAAACAGGCTCTAAAGTAGTCAAAAATAGACTTGCAAGCAGTTAATTCCTGTAATTTAATAACTCGCGGGCTGTAATTTTTGCAGATTCGGTAATTGTTTCATCGCTCAGCATACGGGCAATTTCATTCACACGATCTTCGTTGGAAAGTATCCGCAAACTCGAAACGGTTGAATTATCTCCATCCTCTTTATAAGCAAGCAGGTGACTATCTGCCTTGCCGGCAATCTGCGGAAGATGGGTAATAGCTATCACTTGCATATGAGTTGACATATTGCGCATTATAGTGCCCACTTTCCCGGCTATATCGCCCGAAACGCCTGAATCTATTTCATCAAAAAGAATTGTAGGAAGCAGGCTGCGGTTCAGAACCAGTGATTTCAGTGCTAGCATAAGCCTGGATAATTCGCCGCCGGAAGCAACTTTTTGAATTTCACGGATTTCGCCCCCTTTATTGGCCGAAAATAGAAAAGTTATTTTGTCAGTTCCTGTAAGTGAAAAATTGGTCAATGCTTCTTGCTTTATTTGAAATTTGGCGGATGGCATCCCAAGACTTTCAAGCACTTTGTGCATTTCAGTCTCAATATTCCGGGTTACAGTAAGCCGTTGCTTTGAAAGAACAGTAGAAACGGCCAAAAGTTCAGTTTCCTGTTTTTCAAGCTTTCCCTTTAATTCCTCAATCCGCGTTTCGAGCGAACCAATGGCAAAAAGCTTTTCCGACAGAACATTCATTATATCGATAAGTTCAGCAACTGAATGTACCCTGTGTTTTTGTTCGAGGTGATAAATCAAATCCAGCCTAAGTCCCAGTTTCTCAATTCTTTCAGCATCAAAATGAACCTGCTCGGAGAATGTCCGAAGCTCGTTTGTTATATCTTTAATTTCGATAAGACTTCCGTTAATCCGTTCAGCCAGCGGAGTTAAATGATGACTAAACCGTGTAGCCTGGTCGAGAAGCTGCTTGATTTCGGAAAGTCTGTCGGAAACATTTGAATCATCGTCGGCCAAAATTCCGATTGCTGAAAATGTTCTGGTTTTGATTTCCTCGGCATGGGTCAGGATTTCGAGTTCTTCTTCGGCTTCCTGTTGCTCATTTGGAATCAGGTTAGCCTTTTCCAGTTCTTCAAACTGAAAATTCAGAAACTCTTTTTCATTTACACTTTGCTGTTCTTTTTTGATGCAACCATTCAATTCAGCTTTCAGTAAATTATATCCATTGAATAAGTTACGGTAGGAAACCAGAGTTTTCGCATTACCTGCATACGAATCGACCATTCCAAGCTGAAATGCCGCATCATTCAATTCAAGTGTCTGATGCTGAGAGTGAATATCTACCAGTCGGTCACCAATTTCTTTAAGAATATTCAGATTTACAGGAGTATCGTTTATAAAAGCTCTTGATTTTCCCTGAGGATTTATTTCCCTCCTGAAAACCGAAACAGGCTCATAGTCCAGGTCGTTTGCCTCGAAAATTGAATTCAGATTGTATCCTTCGATTGAAAAACTGCCTTCAACAATGCATTTCTGGGTTTTGTCCCTGAGGACAGAAGTATCGGCACGCTGCCCCAATATCAGCGAAAGTGCCCCGACAAGGATAGATTTTCCGGCCCCGGTTTCTCCGGTAATACAGGTAAATCCCTTGTGTACGCTTATTTCGAGCTGCGGTATAAGTATAAAATTTTCGACTGACAAATGCAGTAGCATGTCCGGTAGTTTAGCTTTTGGTGAAGCAAATATAAGAATTTGTGTTGAACAGAGCTATTTGGGCGTTTGCATGATCTGCTGATACTTCGCCCCGTTAGCAGGATCAATTTCTTTGAGAATGTTGATGGTCTTGGTTTTATCCATAGGCGCTGCCTGTGAAAAAATATTTATAAGCTCATCCTTTTTTGCATCCAGAAATAACTGTGTGATATAAAGTCCCGTTTTCTCGCGGTTTACTTTCTGAATATCTTCAAGACAATCGTTTACTCCGCTTCGTCCAAGATCCATGTTTTCCGACATCAGGTCTAGTCCCAGCCGGTGATACGAATATAATCCTTCGCGAAACGGGCTGTATGTATTGTTCAATAGATTTTCAATCAGCCAATAGCGGTTTTGGCGGCTTTCGAATGCTTTCCATCCTCTGTCGGGTGAGTTTTGCGCCGAATTTACGACGCCACGAGCTTTTTCATAGTAAAGTGTTCCGCCCATTCTGGAAAACGAATCGGCATCAAGTCCAAGCATCACATATAAATAATAGGCAACCATGGATGTAAGATTCGAAGTATACGCATCATCATTATATTCAAGTGGCTGTAGTTCAACATACTTGAAATCAAAATCTTTATCAACCAGATTTAATAAGTTAGTATTATAGGATGTTTTGTAAACCGGCCGCTGTAGTACCACATTCACTTTTCCCTTAAACTGATCACTCGCTATCCGGTCGGTAATGGTAATCATGATGGAGCATTCAATCCGCTCTTCGGTTTTGTAAACATAATTGGTCCATTTACGGTTGTTTACAAATTCATAAAGTTCGGATTGCAGGGTCTGAAAAATCTTTTTCTCAGTTCCTTCAACCTGGGGCGAATTTACCGAAACCTGGCACATGAACTCCTGTGCCTTTGCCAGGACAGGTAAACAAATGATCAGAAAAATTACCAGTTTACGGAACATGTGGAGTTGTAAGAGGATTGTATTAAATAATTTCTTTCTGAATAGAATCAAAAATATCTGCGGCAGCTTCGGACTTGGTTTTCAATGGAAATTCACTGATTACCTGGCTCTTACCGATAATACTTATTTTATTGGTATCGAAACCAAATCCTGACCCAACATCCTTAAGAGAATTAAGAACGATAAAATCAAGGTTTTTAGTATTCAGCTTGTGGATTGCGTGATCAATCTCATTGTTTGTTTCCAATGCAAATCCAACCAGAAGCTGACCTTTGTGCTTATGATTTCCCATCTCGGCCAAAATATCCCTGGTTTTAACCAGTTCGACGGCTAGACTATCTTCACTTTTTTTGATTTTTTCAGGAGCCGGCTTTGAGGGTGTATAATCAGCCACAGCTGCTGCCATAATTGCAATATCTGATTTAGGGAATAATTCCATACAGCTTTTATGCATTTCGGAGGCTGTGCTGACTTTAACGATCTGGATGAATGGATGCTGAGGATATTCACTCACAGGCCCCGAAACAATGGTTACACGGGCACCACGGGATGCGGCTTCGTATGCAAGTGCGTTACCCATGCGGCCTGAAGAATGGTTGCTTATAAACCGCACAGGGTCGATAGGCTCGATGGTTGGTCCGCTCGAAATAAGAACATTTTTACCAGCCAGCGACTGCTGTTTATTGAAATAATTTTGTAGAATTTCAACAATATTCTGTGGTTCCTCCAGGCGACCCATACCAGTAAGGCCACTAGCCAGTTCACCGGAATGAGGTGCAATCAGGAAATTACCATGAGATTGAAGTGTAGCAATATTTTGCTGTGTAGTTTTGTGATGGTACATATCAACGTCCATCGATGGAGCATAAAACACGGGGCAACGTGCGGCAAGATAAGTGGCAAGCAGCAGGTTGTCGGTTATGCCGGTTGCCATTTTGGCCATGGTATTGGCTGTAAGCGGAGCAATTACAAATGCATCGGCCCAGCTGCCCAATTCAATGTGGCTGTGCCAGGCACCATCTGCAGTGTTGAAAGGCTGTATTGAAACCGGATTTTGCGAAAGCGCCGATAAGGTAAGTGGGGTAACAAAGTCGCATGCTTCGGGCGTCATAATTACCTTAACAGTTGCTCCCTCTTTAATCAGAAGACGGATCAGCAAGGGAATTTTGTACGCGGCAATACCGGCGGTAACTCCAATCAGTATCTTTTTACCTTTTAGCATCCGTCAAGGGTAATATAAATTACCAGAGATTTTCTTTTTCCTTCATCGGATTGCGCGAGAATATCTGGTCTTTCAGAAATTCATTGGTAGCAATCAATGTTGGTTTCGGAAGATTTTCGTAATACTTTGCAAGTTCGATCTGCTCACGGTTTTCAAAAACTTCTTCCAGGTTATCGCTGGGAGTTGCAAATTCTTCGATCTTGGAGTTCAGTTCTTCCTTTATTTCCTGCGAAATCTGGTTTGCGCGTTTGGCAATGATAGCTACCGATTCGTAAATATTTTCAGTTGGATCGTTTAGTTCCGACATGTTACGTGTAATGGTGGTAGTTTCAATTTTCAATTTCTTGATATCCATGGTTTACTTGTTTGTTTTTTAAATTAGTATATCTCTTTGGAGATATTTTTTTTAATGGCTAAGGCCTTTGTACTGTAGTCTCCCACAGGGAACCCGGCAACCAGTTCGTCGTACGCATCCGATGCTGCCGTAAGGCGTTCGCGACGTTTATCGGAAACACTGTTAATCGCATACTGAAATTTAGCATCAAGTATTGAGTAGAGTATTAATTCTTTTGATTTGGTGTCGGGATAGTCTTTCAGAACATTATTGAGCGCTACTACCGAAGCTTTGTAATCCGACATACGGTAATATAGCATGGCAATATCGATGTCTTTCTTTTCGAGTTTTGAACGTAATTCGTCAATCAGCTTGCTGCATTCGGCAACTTTCGAACTCTTTGGATATTGATTTATAAACAGTTGTAAAGATGAAATTGCTTCGTTTGTTGATGTTTGGTCAAGGGACGAGCGAGGTGATTCGAGGTAACTGCAATACGCACTCATGTACAAGGCTTCTTCGGCGTATGTACTGATTGAAAAATTAGTCGAAAAAGACTTAAAATAGTATCCGCCCAATACATAGTCCTTTTGTTTGTAATAACAGTTGGCATTAAAATATGCGATTTTTTCAGCTTTGTCTGTACCCTTGTAGAAGGTTTGTATCTGCTCAAACAGCTGCTGAGCCTGGGAGTATTTTCCCGCTTCGTAATACTCAAGCGCTTTGGTGTACTTCACTTCATTATCCGTACTTTTCAGAAGCTTCTGAAACGGGCTGCACGAAATTATCACTGTCGATAATATCAAAACTATTAAGATAACCGGTTTTCTGATCATGCGGCAAAAGTACACATTTTAACCTGAATTATGAAACATTTATGCATTAACTCTGCTGCGGATATTTAGTTAAATATTATTAAAATGTAGCTTGCAGAGCGGTTTTATAGGTTTCGAGACAGCGGGTGCGTGCAAAACTATGATCAATTATTGGCTTAACATAGGATTGAGTTCCATATTCGGACACCCATTTTTTGATATAAATGCTTTGCGGATCAAATTTTTCAGCCTGGGTTGTTGGATTAAATATCCGGAAATACGGGGCCGCATCGCAACCTGTACCAGCCGCCCATTGCCAGTTTCCATTGTTGGAAGACAGCTCATAATCCATTAGTTTTGCTGCGAAATAAGCTTCACCCCATTGCCAGCTGATAAGCAAATGTTTTACCAGGAAACTTGCCGTTACCATCCGCACACGGTTATGCATAAACCCGGTCGCATTCAACTCGCGCATTCCTGCATCAACCAGTGGATAGCCAGTCTGCCCATTGCACCATGATTCAAAGTCTTTCTCGTTGTTTACCCAGTTGATAAACTGATATTTAGGTTTAAACTGATTTTGAACAACATTTGGGAAATGCCACAAAATCTGCATAAAAAACTCCCTCCAGATCAATTCATTAAGCCAAACCGGATTAATTTCAAGTGCCCTCGCCACCAATTGCCTTATACTAACAGTTCCAAACCTAAGGTGAACGCTTGCTCTGCTTGTGGAATCCAATGCCGGTATGTCACGGGTTTTATCATAAGTTTTGAGGACTGTTGTATTTAGATCAAAGGGTTTAAAAATGTCCTTCGATTCTTTAAAGCCGATTTCAGAAAGTGACAAAGCCGGTTTCTTTTCACAGTGAATAAAATTGTAAAGAAAATTCTCTGAATCCTTATTCTGCAAACAGTTACTTTCCTGTTTCAGCTTTTCGAGCCAGCTATGGCTGTATGGTGTAAAAACTGTGTATGGCTCTCCTGATTTTTTGACTATTTCTTTTTTCTCAAATATAACCTGGTCTTTAAATGTTTGGAATAAAACTCCTTTCCCCTCCAGAAGGCTTTTTACCTTCATATCACGGTCGATTGCGTATGGCTCATAATCATGGTTGGCAAACACACTTTTAATGGTATAGGCAGCCAATAATTGCTCAAATATTTCAACAGGGTTTCCTTTGAACAACTGAATTGAGGTTTCATAGGGAGCAAGCAATTGATTGAGCCGTTCAATGGCCTGATATATAAAGCTTACACGTCTGTCATCCGAAGTGAGATTATCTAAAATACCGCGATCGAAAATAAATACCGGTAAAACTTTTAACCCGGAAATGATGGCATTAAGAAGTGCAGTATTATCAAATAACCGCAGATCGCGTCGGAACCAAAAAACTGCAATAGGTTGTTGATTTTTCATATTTACAAAAGTACAAAATACGATTTTAAAATAACTTAAGTATAAAATGTTTACATTAAACACTCCTCCTTCTTATAAAGTTTAGTAGTTTTGCAGCATTAAATTAAATATTAACTTTAAATACTGAGATTGTGGATCTTTTTGAAAAACGTGTTCGTAATTTAGGCCCACTTGGCATGTATGCCAAGCAAGCTGATGGATATTTTATGTTTCCTAAACTTGAAGGTGAAATTGGGAACAAAATGATTTTCAGGGGTAAAGAGCGTCTTATCTGGAGCCTGAACAACTACCTTGGATTAGCTAACCATCCTGAAGTCCGCAAAGCGGATGCCGAAGGCGCTGCCAAATTTGGAATGGCTGCTCCAATGGGTGCCCGTATGATGAGTGGTCAGACCATTTATCACGAACAACTGGAACGCGAACTTGCCGCATTTGTAAATAAAGAATCAGCTTACTTGCTTAACTTCGGCTACCAGGGAATGATTTCGATAATCGATTCCATGGTCGACCGTAATGATGTGATTGTTTACGACAGCGAAGCACATGCCTGCATTCTCGACGGAATGCGCCTGCATATGGGCAAACGTTTTGTTTACCCGCATAACAATATGGAAAACCTGCGTAAAGGTCTTGAAAGAGCTACCAGGCTTACTGATCAGAGCGGTGGTGGCATCCTGGTGATTACCGAAGGCGTTTACGGAATGTCGGGCGACCTGGGAAAAATAAGAGAAATCGTTGAATTGAAAAAAGAATTCAACTTCCGTTTGCTCATTGATGACGCACATGGATTTGGAACCATGGGACCTACAGGTGCCGGCACAGATGAACATTTTGGTGTTCAGGATGGCGTGGATATATATTTTGGAACTTTTGCAAAATCAATGGCCGGTATAGGCGCATTTGTTGCTTCGAACGAGGCAATTATTGATTTTCTGAAACACAATATGCGTTCGCAGATCTTCGCCAAATCCTTGCCAATGCCAATGGTAATCGGAGCTTTGAAACGGCTTGAACTGGTTCGTACCAAACCCGAGCTCAGAACAAAACTCTGGACAATTGTTGAAGCCCTGCAAAAGGGACTGCGTGAAGCCGGATTCAATATCGGAAATACCGAATCTCCGGTAACCCCTGTTATGCTGAACGGAACCATTCCTGAAGCAACAAACGTTACCGTTGAAATGCGTGAAAAGTATAATATTTTCTGCTCGATAGTTACTTATCCTGTTGTTCCAAAGGGTGTTATAATGTTACGGCTAATTCCAACGGCTGACCATACACTTGAGGATGTTAAATATACCATCGAAGCATTCATGGAAATAAATGCCAAGCTTGTTGCCGGCGTCTATGCAAACATAGCTTTCGCAGATATTTCCAATCTTTAATCAGCTTATTGTAATATTGAAAATGCCCGGTTGTTTAGCCGGGCATTTTTTTTATACAAATCAAAGTTTTAGTTTTGTGAATCATATTTCATAGTTCAATGCAAATAGAAAAACGAGATTCATTAAGTATCATTATTAATTCAACAGCATTCAACCTATTGGCATATCTTGCTGTTTATTTACTGTTTCAGTTCACTACCATAATTGCTTCTAATATTTTTGACATTCCAAATACATTGTTTTACAATAAAATAAGTTTTAATGTAAGACCCGATGCATGGACATTTGATGCGGTGAAAGTTATATACAGTTCAGGTAACGTAATAATGTTCCTGGTTTCGATTTCCTTTTTAACTATAATTATTAAAGCATTGGAATACAACGGATTATTAAGATTGTTTTTCATATGGGGTTTTATCCACTCCATATCCATGCTTTTTGGTTCGTTTATCGTTGGCGCTTTCAATTTCGAAGGCTTTGGAATAGTACTCAGCTATCTCTACCTTTCGGATACAGTTAAAATGCTCCTGTTGTTCAGCGGCTTGATCTTTCTGCTTGGAATCGGAATGGGGATGGTAAAAGTATTTTTATTTTCAGCAAACAGTTATTTCAACTTTCTTTCACCCCAGATGCGGCCTGCTTTCAGGCGGGATCAGTTTATGCTGCCATTTGTAATTTCAACACTGATATTGATAGTCATTAAATATCCGCTCTCGCTTTATGAAACACTCATCATGTTAATGCCGATGTTTATCTTAATGCCATTATATTGGGGCATCGGACGATTTCCTGTGTTTTATTTTGAAGAGACAACAAAAACAATCAGGATAAGCTACCGGCTTGTTTTTATCACGTTGGGAATATTTGTAATATACCGTGTAGTTTTGGGAATAGGAATAAATATTGGTTAAATTACCTGTATCAGGCTACTGGTAATGAAGGATCAATATCTGTGGCCCATTGATAGATGCCACCATCCAGAATATAGATATTCCGAAATTTGAGCTTTTCAGTAAGGTATAAATACGGCGCCTGGCTTTTTACACCATAAATACAATAAATTATTACAGGTATTTCCCTTGAAATCAGTTGACTAAGCTCAGGCAGATCAATTTGTGGCATACTTATGGCACCTTCAATATGGCATTCTTCGAACATCTCTGGCTCCCGGGTATCAATGATTTGAAAGGCTTCACCCTTGTCCATTTTCTCTTTCAATTCGAATGTAGTAATGTATTTCATACCAAATCTTCTATTGTACCGTAATGAAACGCGTCCAGTTGTAAAGCAAAGATAAGGAAACTGCCGGAAATATAAAAAGGAGTGCAAAGCACTCCTTTCTAATGTCAATCAAAGTAAGAATTATTTCTTAACCTTGATCAGACCTTTAGCGATTGAATCAGCCTTAGCCAGTGAATCAGCTACAATAGCAGCTTTAGCTGTTGAATCAGCCAAACGGGTTTGTTCAGCAGCTACATTAGCCAATGAATCAGCCATAGTTATTGAATCCTGACGAGCTTTTTCAGCTTTTTCTTCTGCACTGGGTCCGCAAGCTACGAAAGCTACCATACCAGCTACTACAAACATTGCAAATACTTTTTTCATATCTAGATTTAATTAAAAAACGGTGCAAAAGTACAAGGTTTTATAATA
>JBBRYZ010000009.1:0-47514 GCA_038237165.1 Bacteroidales bacterium
ACCACAAAAAATGGCAAATCCAGTTTATTAAATTCGTCAATCAGCCCGTTTTCAAATTCGCCGATCGTATTTTCTGTGATTAGAAGTATAGCAAGGTCAATGGTTTTAATCACTTCGCGACTGCGGGCTATGCGTTTTTCCCCCAGCATGCCTTCGTCATCAATACCGGCAGTATCAATCAGCACAACAGCTCCCAAGCCACCAATTTCCATGTTTTTAGACACAGGATCGGTTGTAGTACCGGCAACATCCGAAACAATTGCCACTTCCTGACCGGCCAGAGCATTTATTAAAGAGCTTTTGCCACTGTTACGTTTACCGAAAATCCCAATATGCGGACGGATTTCTTTACCTTTTTTCACTTTTAGTACTTTAAAATTGGGAATAATACCCCTGAAATAATCTTGCAAAAGAATGAATTATTCAAATACGACCGTTTTATTATTGTAAACAAAAACAAGGTCCTCAAAAACAGTTTGCATAACTTTTTTTAGCACTGCAAATAAATTAGATCAGATCATTCAGAGTGAAGCCCGTTTTTAAAAGATTCTCTGGTTTCATTACATTTCTGAGCTTTTCGTCGTCCAGTATATTCAGCTTCTTGTTTGCTTCAAACACATCACATCCTTGTGCTTTCATTTCCTTCGACAACAATACTGCCTTCCGGTATCCTATCAATGGGCTTAATGCAGTAGTTATAGCCGGACTTTTGAATAATCGGGAAGCTCCTGCTCCTGACGAAATGCTTAATCCAGTAATCAGATTATCTGCCACTGTTTTATCAGCTGCAATTAATAGTTTTATACTTTCAAGCATTGCATGTCCGATAACAGGAAGATAAGCATTCAGATCAAGGCATCCTTGTGCGCTCAACGAGCTGATCAGCATATCATTACTATAAATTTTATGAGCAACGCTTATCACAAACTCAGGTATTACCGGGTTTACTTTCCCAGGCATAATGGAACTGCCAACCTGCCGATTCGGAATTTTAACTTCATGCATTCCGGCAACATCGGATGAAAGCAGGCGAATATCCGAAACCATCTTCTCAAGATTTACGGCATGGGCTTTCAGAATTGCATGCACTTCAACAAACGAATCGAGGTTATTGGTTGCATCCGAAAGATTTTCGCTGCGCGTAACCGGAAGCCCGGTAAGCTTTTGTAAAGCCGGCATCACTTCCATAATAAAAAACTTTGGTACTGCCAGACCGGTACCTACAGCACTTCCGCCGAGGTTAACAATTTTTATCCTTTCAAAACACTTTGAAACCCGCCACCAATCGCGTGATAAAGCTTCGCTGTAAGTGCTGAACAAAATCCCATACGACGAAGGCACAGCTTCCTGCATTTGCGTATAGGCAATCCTAAGCTCGTTTCGATATTTCCCTTCGGTAATTTCAATCTGCTGACGTAAAGAATTTATAGAGGATTCGAGTTCACCCAGTAATTGCATGGAAGCTACCTTAAGCGCAGTGGGAACCACATCATTGGTGGACTGGTAAATATTTGCAGCTTCTATAGGATCAATTCTTTCGTATGAGCCCGGAGCCAAATTCAGTTTTTGCAAGGCCAGGTTTGCAATAATTTCATTTACATTCATGTTGATGCTTGTACCTGCACCTCCGCTGACAGCAGGAACAATAAAGGATGAGAAATAGTTACCTTCCGAAATTTCGGTTGCAGCCATTTCCAGCGCATCTAAAACCGGCTTTTCCAATAAAGAAAAAGGAAGGTCTAAACCCTGCTCCCGATCTCTTATGGCTGTAAAAAAATTACGATAAGCCTGATAACAAGCCAGTTTAACCAAACCCATGGCTTTAAACCACTCTATGTGAAATGGTGTATGATCGGGAAAATTTTCCTGCGCTCGCAATGAGTGTATGCCATATAAAACATTCGCAGGAACTTGCATTGATCCCAGTGAATCATTCTCAGTACGATAATTTTCAGATGACATAAAACAGGCTTTTTTCAAAACCCAAACTTACTGCTTTTTCCGTTTGGCAGCACTTTTTAGTCGGTTATTCAATGGCTCGTAAGCCAGCAAACATTTATCCAACTGCTTTTTATCAGTTACCATTATGGTCAGACTTCCCGAAGGTTCAACCTGTATTGAGATCAGGAAGTTCTGATCCATATCGTCAAGGCTGTAGTTCATATAGCTGATCATTGGATTGTTATGAGCCGTTAATTTAGTAACCGGACCGCCTTTGGCTTTAAAGTCGCCACCGGCAGTAAGATTTGCTCTTGCCGCTATTTTATTTGCCTGATCAACAGCTTGCCCATAATCGCCGGTGTAAACCAATGAGATTGAATTAAATCCTTCGGAAGGATCATCAACGGAAGTATAATTAGAAAACACCTGGTCAAATTTCAATCCGTTAGGTTCGCTTATTCCAAGTTTGGTTGCCCAATCTGGAATTTTATCAGGATTGTGGTTTTCATCTTTCAGAGCATCGCTGCGTTTTATCTGCAAACGTAATTCGTCAACAAGACTGTCATACTCATGTCTGGTAATGATTCCTGCCAGCAGGTCATCTTCAAGAGAATGAAGACGTTTTTCGAAATTCACTTCAGTTTTAGTAACCGAAGCAGGCAAACCTGCCTTTAGAACAATATTTCCGCCTAAACCGACGAATAATGTGATAATAAATCCAATAAAAGAAATAACGAGAATTTTTTCAACTTTTACCTTTACCATGCATTGTTTTTTAGTTCATACTATAGACAACTCAGTTTGTGTCCTTTTTGTTCATTCTAACAAGGCGCAAAGATACACAATTATTGTATATCAATAACATAACTGCAAAGAGAGCAACCAGAAGGTATATCAAACAACTATTAATAAATGTTAAATATCATTTATTATGGCCTATAAATGCTATTTTTACTACAATTTCATAAAGAATACCAATACTTATATTTTATAATTTAGTCATCACATTTTCCGGTATTCAACTCATTATTCTCATTAAAAATAAGCATATGATTTACAGATATCTTGGCAATTCAGGCCTTAAAGTCTCAGAAATCTGCCTGGGCGTAATGACCTTTGGCGGAGATACGGTTAAGAGTGAATTGGCTACAGTTACACAAAAAGAAGCTAATTTGATTACCTCCACCGCGCTCGATCTTGGAATAAATTTCTTAGATACAGCCGACGTATATTCGGGTGGCGTTTCCGAAACTGTTTTAGGAAAAGCGCTTGGCGACCGGCGAAAGGATGCTGTTGTAGCGACAAAAGTGCGGTTTGCAATGAGTAACAAGCCGAACGATACAGGGCTTTCGCGGCTTCATATCATCAAAAGCTGCGAAGATAGTTTACGCCGCTTAGGAACGGACTTTATTGATCTATACCAGATTCATAGTTATGATGAGGGGACGCCATTGGAAGAAACACTTCGCGCATTGGATTCGCTGGTGCAAAGTGGCAAAGTCCGATATATCGGATGTTCGAACCTTACAGCCTGGCAAACCATGAAAGCACTTGCTATTTCTGAGAAAATGAATCTCGAAAAATTTGTTTCCACACAACTTTACTATTCAATCGGTGCCAGGGATATTGAACATGAACTTGTTCCGTTATGCATTGATCAGCAATTGGGAATACTATGCTGGAGCCCGCTCTCAGGCGGATTTTTCACCGGGAAGTTCAGAAAAAACACTGCAACTCCTGTAGATTCGCGGCGTAGTAATCCAAAATCATCAAGCATGAAATACTGGCCGGTGAATGAAAATAAAGGATTTGAAATTATTGAACATCTGGAACAAATCAGCAAAAATTACGATAAAACTATTGCTCAAACCGCTCTCAACTGGTTGCTATGCCGCCCTAAAATTAGCAGTGTAATAATCGGTGCAAGGAATATACAGCAACTTATCGAAAATACCGGCGCTACTGATTGGAATCTCGACCCCGAAGATGTTAAATATCTTGACACTATCAGCAAACCGGAAGTTCCTTATCCAATGTGGCACCAGATGTATTCGGATGAAAGGTAGAAATTATAGCATTAAAAATGAGGAATCAATATCCCCATTTTTATTTGTTTCAATTTAATTCTAAAAGGTGAATCCTCAGGAAATTTTTGAATTCACAATTGAAAGAATGTCAGATTCCATTACCATTGCTTTATCCTGAATCTGGTTTCCTTCAGCAAGTACTTTTTCAACAAAAGCCTTGTCATGTAATCCTGACGCATTGATTTTTACATTCAGAAATGCGCCAATTACGGCAGAACGGGCAGCCAAGGCACCAACACCGGCATCCGTTACAGAGTTCGGATTACCTGTTTCAGCCATGGCTTTGATAATTTCCATGCATTCAAATGATCGCTTCATCACCCGAAAAGGGACTTCAATGGCAAAACGCGTTGCATCCTGAATGGCCGCTGTACGAATAGCTTTTTCCGAATCATTACTTTTGGCTAAACCAAAAGCATCCATAATAAAATTAAAAGCGCGGGTATCTTCATCCACAAGCATTAATAATTCGTCTTTCAATTCCTGGCCTTTTTCGGCCCAAAGGCTGAACTCTTCCCAACGATCATCCCAGCCTGCTTTATGTGATGATAGATTGGCAACCATTGTTGCAAGAGAAATCCCAAGAGCTCCCATTGCTGCTGAAATAGAACCTCCGCCGGGAGCGGGAGATTCAGATGCGGTTTCATCAGCAAATTCTTCCAGCGTCATCCTAACCAACTTTCTGTCACTCTCATTTGCAAGCAGATATTCGATAATTTTTTCTTCGGGATTAAATGGTTTTAAATCATCGAGACCTAAAGATTTTACAGCAATTTTAACCAGTTCGGCTTCCGAAACGCCTACCGATCGTTGTTGTTTGCGCAAAAAATATTTGCCGGCATCCGTCAAGGCTTTCAAGGGAATCAATCCCACCAGTTCTGATCCTGTAACACGCATTCCGCGCTCCCGGGCTTTCAGACAAGCTTCCTCAAAAGCAATATGAACCGGTGTAATACTGATATTTGTCAGGTTAATTGAAACCTGGGCAATTCCATATTCTTCGATAAACCAGCCGATGGCTTTACACGCTTTCAAACTGCCTGGTTTATAAACCGGCTCTCCGGCAGCATCTTTTACAATCTTCCCCGTAACCGGGTTTCCTTCACGCACAGGACGGCCTTTTTCGCGAATATCAAAAGCCACAGCATTAGCTCTTCGAACCGAAGTAGTATTTAGATTTACATTATAAGCAACAAGGAAATCACGGGCGCCAACGGCAATTGCGCCAGTCAAAGCTACTTTCTCGTTAAATTCAGCCGGTCCGAAATCGGGCTTCCAATGAGGGTCAATAAGTTTTTTAGGCAATCCTTCATATTCTCCCGATCTGTTGCTGGCAAGGTTGCGGCGTTCTTCAGTAAATGCAGCATTCTCATAACAATATACTGGTATTCCAAGTTCATTTCCAATCCGTTCAGCTAGTTTGCGGGCATATAAAACCACTTCTTCCATGGTTATTCCTGCAATCGGAATCAGGGGACAAACATCGGTTGCCCCAAATCGTGGATGCTCACCTTTGTGAGTCCGCATATCAATGATTTCCGAAGCTTTCTTAACTGCCTCAAAAGCAGCCTCAATTACTTCGTCAGGTGTACCAACAAAAGTTACAACAGTGCGGTTAGTTGCTTTACCCGGGTCAACATCCAGCAAACGAACGCCTTCAATTGCTTCGATCCGATCAGTGATCTGCTTGATGATAGCCATGTTACAGCCTTCGCTGAAATTGGGAACACATTCGATTAATTGCTTCATATAATTTTGTTTTTCAATGTTTTAACGAAACTTACTATCTTTAAAGTTGAGCAAAATTAACAAAATTGTATAGAAGGGAAACATAAACTGAAATTAATGTTTTTATGCTAAACAATTATTACCGTTTCAGTGAGAACCGTAGTTTTCTTCGCGAAAGATTATCTTTTCATATTAATTTTCATAATAATGACAAAGATTACGCCTACTGCTTAAATTTACAATTATCTAACTTTCAGATGGTTTTTTGATTAATTTATAAATGTCTTTTTATTCCTGACTATATCCTATTTTTGTTCTTAAATAACTCAGTTAATGATAATCGAAATCGCAGTATTCAGTCTCGAAGCGGCCATTATAGCATACCAGGCTGGCGCTCAACGTATTGAGCTTTGCACAGCTCCGGCCGAGGGTGGACTAACACCTTCGGCAGCTACTATGCGTCTGGCAAAGAAATATATCAAAATCCCAATCCATGTAATGATCCGGCCTCGTGAAGGTGACTTTTGTTATTCTGAACGTGAATTTGAAGCTATGCTCCTGGATACTGCTGCAGCAAAAATGGTTGGTATGGAAGGCATAGTTGCTGGCATTCTAAATCCTGACGGCACTGTGGATGAGAAGAGAACAGCAATACTGGTTGATGCAGCTGCACCCATGAATGTAACCTTTCACAGGGCTTTTGACATGGTAAGCGATCAGGATAAGGCGATGGAAGCGATAATTTATTCAGGTTGCGCCCGGATACTAACCTCAGGCGGACAACAAACAGCTCCGCAGGGAATAGACAAGCTGGCAGAACTGGTAAGAAAAGCCGGTGATCGTATCTCGATTATGCCGGGAAGCGGAGTCAATTACAGCAATGTAAAACAAATAGCCGAAGTCACGGGCTCAAAGGAAATACATCTTTCGGCGCGCTCCTTTGTTCCGGGAAAAATGAATTTCAAACAACCATTGGTAACCATGGGCGGCTCTGTTTCTATCCCGGATTATGATCTTCAATTGCCTGATAAAAAGATGATAGACGACATTTTGAAATTATTTTGAATTGCCGACTAAATTCGGGAACACAATTATATTTGCAGAAGATATCCTGAAAACAGATTGATCTTCGGACATTACTGTTTAAGCCAATGGTTCCGCCTGGATAAACTGAGTAGGAATTCATTCAAAATATCAAGTCCAATAAACTTTAATTAAAAGTAGCCGTTCATTCAAGTAAAACAAACGCGCACTGAATATGCTGATTTCATCACTGCTAATAGTTTTATCGCTGGTTCTATTGTATTTCGGGGCTTCGTGGCTTGTAAAAGGGAGCGCTACCCTTGCTCTACGGGCAGGTGTAACTCCGCTTGTTGCAGGTCTTACTATTGTAGCTTTCGGGACTAGCTCGCCTGAGCTGGTTGTTGGTGTCAATACTGCAATTTCAGGTCATGGCAACATTACAATTGGCAATGTGTTAGGAAGTAATTTATTTAACATCCTCGTAATATTAGGTATATCAGCTATCATATCTCCGTTGAAAATAAAAATGCAACTTCTGAAAATTCATATACCCATCCTTATAATTTCCACAATACTGTTTATGATCTTTTTTGCCGACCGGCATATCAGCCGTGTGGAAGGTGGAATTCTATTTTCAGGAATAATTATTTATACATATGTAACCATATTACTGGCGAAACGGGAGATAAACCACGAAGTAAATCAACATTTTTCTGAATCATTACCAAAAGGCGGGATGAAGTGGTATTGGGCGGCTGGCTTGGTAATACTTGGAATAGCAGTACTTGTAGCAGGATCGGAACTACTTATTAAAGGTGCGGTGAATATAGCAAGAAAACTTGGTATTGGGGAAACGATAATCGGCATTACGATTATTGCTGCCGGAACAAGTTTACCCGAACTGGCCTCATCAGTTGTAGCAACTATAAAAAAGGAATATGATATTGCGATCGGAAATATTATAGGATCATGTATTTTTAATCTTTTGTTTATAATCGGTGTTTCCTCATTGGCACAACCTGTTTCGGCTATTGCGATCAGTAATATCGATCTGTATGTGATGTTAGGAGCCACTCTGTTGCTGCTTCCTTTTTTTCGTACACATTATACACTCAAAAGGGATGAAGGAATTTTCATGATAGTGATGTACCTTATATACATGTATTACCTTTGGCCGAAATGAAATGATTAATGGGTAAAAGTTATTTGGAAAATGGTTTTAAGTTTAACTCTTAACTAGCTGATTTTTAAAGAATCTTGCCATTTAATATCACCATATCCACCTTATTGCTGCCATAGGAATAAGGCATAAATTCGATGCCGGGAATTGGTTTGGTTATAAAAACATTCGCCTTTTTACCAATTGTAATACTGCCCAGTTCGTCGCTAACACCCATAGCATAAGCAGTATTAAGGGTTGTGGCATTTATAGCTTCTTCAGGCGTCAGCCCATACATAATACAGCCCATGGAAAGTATCAGTTGCATATTCCCCGAGGGCGATGAACCCGGATTAAAATCACTGGCCAAGGCAACGGGCAAACCGGCATCAATCATTTTGCGTGCCGGAGCATGAACCATATTCAGGAAAAATGCAGCTCCGGGCAAGATCGTTGGCATAGTTTCAGAGTTTTTGAGTGCTTCTATCTCAGCATCGCCTGTAAATTCGAGATGATCAACTGATAAGGCGCCATATTTAACACCAACCTGTATGCCACCCGAATAGTCAAGTTCATTGGCATGAATTTTAGGTTTCAGACCATATTTCATACCGGCCATCAAAATCCGCTCGGTATCTTCGACCGTAAAAAAGCCCTTATCGCAGAAAACATCTATATAGTCAGCTAACTCTTCAGCAGCTACCTGTGGAATCATTTCATTAATTACTAAATCAACATATTCATGCTGCCTGCCACGGAAATCCAACGAAATAGCATGTGCGCCCAGAAAAGTTGCTTTTATTGTAAGTGGCGACAAGCTTTTTAAATCCCTGATTACCCGCAACATCTTCAGTTCGTCTTCCGTATTCAGTCCATATCCGCTCTTGATTTCAACGGCACCGGTTCCTAACCAGGTGATTTCTTCGAGACGCTCAAGTGCTTCACCAATAAGTTCAGTTTCGGAAGCTTCATGCAGTCGCTTTGCCGAATTCAGTATTCCACCTCCGCGTTTAGCAATCTCCTCGTAAGATAAGCCTTTGATTTTATCTACATATTCTTTCTCCCGGCTTCCTGAATATACAAGATGTGTGTGTGAATCACAAAAGGAAGGAAAAACCAGTTTCCCTGTAGCGTCTATCACTTTAATACCTTTTTTCTTCCAGTCCTCCGGGATAAAAAGATGCTCCATACTGCCAAATTCAAGTATCAGTCCTTTTTCGATAAACAGAAAAGCATTTTTTATACTTTGGAGTCTGCCCATTTCAGCACCACTGACGAACTGACGATTCGATTCGTCAATCCCAACCAACTCTTTTATATTGATAATCAGTATTTTCATAATTTATAATTTATACGTCAAACGTACATGAAATGTTTCAAATAAACAATATAACTGGAAACAGGGTTAAGAATTTTTATCAAAATGCAGAATAGAATTCGCTTTATTAAAATGAAGCCTTTCAAAGAATTGAATATATTTGCATATGTATTCCGCTTGCGCCAAATATAAGTTAATGGTTGCTGCCAAATTAAATCCAATCTGAATTCAAAATCTGTAACCTTTTAAGTGAGCAGGCGTCATAATACCATCAGAAACAACTAATAATGACAACGGATTTTCAAAGAGCAACGAAATTTCTGGTTCACAATCTCGAGGCTTTTATCTGGCTTGCTGTAATTATTTATTTTGCCGCATCAACGGTACAATTTGACAGTCATTTTACACTTTGCCCGTTGAGATTGGCAGGATTTGAACATTGCCCTGGTTGTGGATTGGGAAGATCAATGGTGTTACTTCTTCACGGGAGAGTATTTGAATCCATTAGCATGCACCCGCTGGGAATCTTTGCACTGGGTATTTTCGCAGCACGGATTGTCACAGTTTTTAAAAATTATTTTAAATACCAGAAACAAATGACGGCTGATTAAAAACCTACCCGGCTTAATATTTTGAGGAAATACAGAATGAAGATTAAATTCAAATAAGAGTCATAAATCTACTACAAACAAACACTTCTAACCATTAATATAAAGCAAAATGAGCACAAAACTTTTTCAATTAATGCCGGAACTCGACATGCAGGAAATGGCATATGTAGATACACTGGTAAAAAACTACAACGATCAGCAAATGTTGAATTTTGCCAATTTTTACCGCAGTCGCCGCCGCGATCCGCAATTGATTTTACTATGCACGCTGGCAGGTTTACTGGGCTTTGCCGGCATTCAAAGGTTTCTTACCGATCAGATCGGAATGGGGATTCTGTATTTTTTCACGGCTGGCCTCTGCTTTATCGGCACAATAGTGGATCTTATTAATTACAGGCAAATTGCTTTCGAATACAATTTAAAAATTGCCAATGAAGTATCCGGCTGGATAGCACGGACCCCGGAATGACATATTAGTTTCTTCTGAAAATCAAGGCCTGCGAAACAAGATTTTACAGGCCTTTTTATTGAAAACCACTATTTTAAATCAGAAATCAGCTTACCATCCAACTGCAGGCAATGCAGAATACGCTTTTTAAAATTCAGACAAGTCATGTGCCGTGTTTCAAGAACATGAGAAATATCGGATGCAGGTAAAGATGGTGAGCCACAAACCATGTAAGCGATCTCGAATGCCAAAGGAAGATCAATCCTGCAGTGGTGGAATATAGTATGAGCCGTTGCTGATTCTTCCTTTTTACAACGGGTACACCGCCTCGAAAATGAATTCCGCCCCTGGCAATACCTTTCATTACCACAATTCCGGCAAACAAACCCATCTGCCCATTTGGCATTAACCAATAATTTAAGACATTCCTCCTGCGAACTAAACGTTTCTTTGAAGGATTCAGGGCTTAACTTTCCGATTAATTCCTTCAGGTTTACAACTCTTTGAACTTCCATTCGTTTATAATGATGAATATTTTGACAATTACATGACAAAATTACAGTGGCATGATAATTGTTGACAAAACTACAAATAAATAGTGATATTTATGCGATATAATGAAAAATAAACTAATTTTGCATCGCAGATAAAATTAATCAAATATAACAAATCGAAAAATGAAAAAGACATTCATAGGAATAACATTTCTTTCAGTACTCTGGCTTAGTAGTTGCGGAGGAGCAGCCACTGCCGACAAGAAAGTTAATACAGACGTTACAGCAACCGGCATGGCCGATAAGTCGGGAACCGGTTCGGAAAAAGATGCAGCAACATCAGCTTCAGCTGAAAATGTTGTACAACTTACCAAGGCCATGTTTCTTGAAAAAATTTATGATTTTGAGAAAAACCCCAAGAAATGGACATTTATTGGTGATAAGCCATGTGTAATAGATTTTTATGCCGATTGGTGCAGGCCATGTAAATTGGTGGCACCGCTCATGGCTGAGTTTTCGGAAACCTATAAAGGTCAGGTCACAATTTACAAGGTGGATGTTGATAAAGAACGTGAATTGGCACAATACTTTGGAATACAGAGCATACCAACAGTATTATTCTGTCCTTCAGCCGGCGATCCTCAGATGACTCAGGGTGCTTTGCCAAAAGAAACCTATGAAAAAGTTATAAGTGAATTTCTGTTAAAAAAAGCTACTAATTAAAAATCAAAAAAAAATACAACCATGGAACATTTAACAAAAGAAACTTTCCTTACAAAAGTATTCAACTACGAACAAAACCAGGAATGGAAATTTGAAGGCGAATTGCCCTGCCTTATTGATTTTTACGCTGACTGGTGTGGCCCTTGCAAAATGGTTGCCCCTATTCTTGACGAACTTTCGAAAGAGTTTGAAGGAAAAATCAATATTTACAAAGTAGATACTGAAGCAGAACAGGAACTGGCAGCTGCTTTTGGAATTCAAAGTATTCCTTCAATGCTTTTCTGCCCTAAAGACGGAAAACCACAGATGGCAATGGGCGCTTTGCCTAAACAGGCAATGACTGATGCAATAAACGAAGTATTGCTTTCATCCAACTAATTCAATAAACGATGTTTGAGAAGGGCGGCCGGATTGGCTGCCCTTTTTCTTTTTAGTACTTTTGCCGCAAAAATAAAGGTATGCAACCAATATTGCTGTCAACAGCTTATTTCCCTCCCATTTCCTTGATGGCGGCTGCCTTTCAATCGGAAAGTGTGGAAATTGAGATACATGAAACTTATCCGAAACAAACTTACCGCAACCGCTGCAACATCGCAACTTCATCGGGTTTATTAAGCATGACTGTGCCGGTAAAAAGGGTAAACGGCAACCATACCAAAACCTGTGATATTCAAATTGATAATTCACTAAACTGGCAATTGCTTCACTGGAGGTCGATTATTACCGCTTATAACAAAACACCGTACTTCCTCTATTATCGCGATCTTTTTGAACCAATATTTTTCAAAAAACATGAGCTTCTGGTTAATCTCAACCGGAAAATATGCGAAGGGTTATTGAAGCCATTGCAAATCAGCACTTTGAAAATCACTTATTCTTCCCAATATGTGACAAGTCCTGATATTGTTGATTTGCGACAGAGCTTTCATCCAAAAATAAATCGAAATCCAGGAATTACCATGGAATTTCCGAGGTACATGCAGGCTTTTGAGGAAAATATTGGCTTCCTCCCCAACCTGAGTATCTTAGATCTTATTTTTAATCTGGGTCCCGAAGCATTGCCATACCTGGCAAATCTGAAGATTTCACTCCAAATCCCAATCAATGCGACGTTGGATATTCAATCCTGATATGATAGATGCTGAGTAATTTCTTTTTAATAATTTTTTTGATAGTTGATATATCTCTAAGTGTAAGCAACGAATTACGGAACTGCCGCTGCTCCATCTGATTATCGATTAAGCGCTCGACCAAATCGCTGACATCCTGTTCCGTTGGAGCTTTCAGAGCGCGGGAAGCTGCTTCGATGCAATCGGCCATCATCAATATTGAAGTTTCTTTTGAGAAAGGAATTGGTCCACGGTACCGGAACGGGGTTTCATCAAATGGTTCACCTTCGGCCTCCTCTTTGAATTTATTGTAAAAATACTGTGTATAACGGGTTCCGTGGTGGGTGCGGATAAAATCAATAATTGTTTCGGGGAGCTTATTCAGCCTTGCTTTCTCAATTCCACGTATTACGTGATCAGTAATTATCCGCGCACTTTCCTCATACGAAAGATCATCGTGCGGATTAATGCCTCCCGACTGATTTTCGATAAAATACATTGGCATATCCATTTTGCCGATATCGTGGTAAAGCGCTCCTGTGCGGGCAAGTAACGAATTAGCTCCGATGGCACGGGCCGCCTCCTCGGCAATATTAGAGACAATCAATGAATGCTGAAAGGTCCCCGGTGTAGTGATGGCGAGTTCGCGAAGTAGTTTTGAATTGGTATCGGACAATTCAATCAGCGAAACATCTGTAATCATTCCAAATATCCGCTCGAAAAGATAGATAAGAGGGTACGAAAAAAGAGTTAGTAATGCGCTTATTCCAAACATCACAAAATTCATCCTGCTAATTTGTTCAATCGATCCTTCCTGCATGAGAGTCATCCCGATATAAATTACCGAATACGATATCATAATCATGAGTGATGTAAAGAAAAACTGGGAACGGTGGTGCAGCCGTACTATGCTGATAATGGTAATAATACCGGTTATCAGCTGCATGAACAGAAATTCAAAGCTATTGGGAACAAGGAATCCCAGTATAATTACGGTAATGATGTGAACGAACAATGCAAGGCGGGTATCATAAAATGTCCTGACAATAATAGGCACAAGGCATATAGGTATTGCCATGATATACGTAACATTGATATTCATTACAAAAGTGGTGAATGACACCATAATCGTTATCAACAAAAGCAAGAGAACAATATTCCGGTTTTCGGAGTAAATATCGTGCCTGAAAGTAAACAGAAACAGCCCAAAGACCAGAAGCGCCATCGAGATCAGGATAAACCTGCCCAGCAATATCATTTTAAAGTTATAGCCCGATCCTGATTTCGATTCAAATTCCAGACGCAGCGATTCAAGCTGTTGAAATTTCGATTCATTCACAAGTTCACCCATAGCTATTATACGCTCACCTTTCTGCAGCATTCCCCGTGTATTCGAAATCTCGGTAAGCGCCTGATTTCGCTGAACAAGGGTTAATTCCTCGTCGAATAATACATTTTGGGTAATGCTAGCCTGTAACAATGGAAGTATAAATTTACTGTCAACACCCAGCGCGGCAGGTAGGTTCCGCAATATATATTCATTAGCTTTACTGATTGAAAACAAACTGCTCAGCGGAATAATTTTTGCCACATTGTCTTCCAATACAGCAATTTTAAAATTAGTATTTTTCTTCTCCAGCTCAGGGATCATCTCAATTATCCCTTTCGCATAGATGCTGTCGAGCAGCGCAAAGCCTGATTTAATAATGAGTTCTTTCTCAGGGGTTGCTATCTTCGGACCTTCCCTGTCAAGGCGTGCCAGGAAATCACTTTTTGCATATTCAATCTTATTATTATCGGCTCTGAAAAATAAGTAGGCCTCGGCTAAAGCAGTTTTGCGTTCTTTTTGCAGTTCCGCCTGTGGCTTAAGTATGGCGAAATCAAAAGGAGCTATAAGATCCTCGTGCTGCCAGGGTTTTCCGCGTTGAAATTCGTATTTGAATTTTCCTTCGCGGGGAAACAATGCCAGCAAAATAACCAGTGTAATTAGAAATAAAAAAATCTTATTAATCTGGTAATAATTACGCCACTGCCTCTTTGTAATGGTGATCTTCATGGGAGTATAATAGAGCATACGAATATATGAATTTTTGTTTTCAAACCACCAATTACTATCTTTGACTACTTAATGAACCAGTTTTCATCTGGTATTTCGTGGCAAAGCCCATTCTAAGCTCTTTATCTAAATGATTATGAACGCAATATGCTCTTTATCGCAAGTTCCGGTGCGGTTTGAACCTTCGGACCGTAGTGAAATGGTGACACAGATTTTATTTGGTGAAACTTTCAGTGTACTCGAGGAAAGGGGGAATTGGCTGCTGATCCGCCTAAATCCGGATAATTATGAAGGCTGGATTGACAGGAAGCAATCACTAATGGTATCCGATGAATTTATTGAAAAGCTACACAACAATTTAAATCATGTTGTATTTGAAAAAACAGCCGAATGTTATTGCAAAAATGACAGCACCTATCTTTTACTGGGGAAAGGCTGTACTTTGCCTTTATTGGCAAATAACACTTTTCATCTTGGAGATAAGGTTTATACTACCATAAACAAAGGGAAAGCCATTCCCAGGAAATTTAATGCATCGAAAATTGCCGCCACGGCAATGGATTATCTGAATACACCTTATTTATGGGGTGGCCGCAGCATAATGGGTATTGACTGTTCGGGGCTGGTTCAGGTTGTTTATCATGCGTGCGGAATAGATTTACCCCGCAATTCATCTCAGCAGGCGCTGCTTGGCGAGCCTATTGATTTTGTTGACGAAATGCTTCCAGGCGACCTTGTTTTTTTTGATAACCTGGCCGGGGAAATAGTTCATGTGGGCATCATTGTTGAACCGGGAAAAATACTACATGCATCCGGTCGGGTAAAAATTGACACTGTTGATCATAACGGTATTTTTAGTGTCGAACAAGGTGCTTACACGCATAGTTTAAGGATAATTAAGCGTCTGAATTAAATGTCGGAACTTAACGGATAGCACTTTATTTCATTTTCAGGGATTAGGCTTGAGCATATCAACAATTTGTTGCAGACTCCCGTCGTTTACTGCCGGTTTAATTCCGAGCAAATAAGCCATCAGCGGGTAAATGTCAGCATTCGGAAATGCAGGCTGAATATAACCATGCTTAAAGGCAGGACCAACCGCATAAAATATGGCATGTATGTCGGTATCCCTGATGTCATAGCCATGAGTTCCTCCACGGAATTCCTTTTTCGGATGAGTACGTGTTATGCTCCAGGCCGAATCGGCAACTACAATTAAACTTCCAACCCGTGCATTTTTACCGTAGTTAAGATATCCGGGAACTTCACCTGGCCTCCATACTTTAATCCCGGGGGCTTTTTTAAGCGCATAATACGTGGAGTCTGTCCAGACCTTGTCAGCATAAAGGTTATAATTGGGATTTCCACCTTCGATCCTGACCGGCCATGATTCAGGAATATAATCCTGTAATGCGATATTACGTTCGGAAGAAATGGCGCCCATTCCGTGATCAGACACAATTATTAAGTTGATGTTTTTACCATCAGCTAATTTTTGAATCCTGCTGTATAAAATACCGGTCATGCTATCCATTTCATGAACCATTCGTAGCGTGCGGGGATCGTCAGGCCCATATTCGTGACCGGCGCCATCGGGTTCGTGGTAATAGGCCATAATAAGACCAGGGCGCAGCGTCAAAGGCAAGCTGAGCCATTTAATAATTGTATCAATGCGTTGAATAAAAGAAATACTCTGATTGTATTCTTTCCACCTATCAGGATATTTACCTTGTATGGCGACATCGGAACCAGGCCAAAAGTAAGTTGCCGTTTTTACACCTTGTTTCTGAGCCGTAATCCATATGGGTTCTCCGCCATAGAAATCCGGGTCAAACTTTGCTTTTTTGTTCCCGAGTGAAAATGACTTTTGAAGTAAGGAATCATAAAATAAATTATTTACAATTCCGTGATGATCAGGTACAAGACCGGTAGCAATAGTATAATGATTAGGGAAAGTTTTCGAAGGAAACGAAGGAATCAGCGAAACAGCTTTAACGCCTACCTTTGCAATACGATTGAGTGTCGGGGTGCTGACTTTATCCGGGTAATCCCAGCGAAAACCATCGAGGGAAAGGACAACTGTCGTTTGACCATTTCTTTTCTGAGCATATAAGCAATTGCCATAAACTGTAGCAATTGAAATCAGTATAAGCAGTGCCAGCCAAATTTTTCTTTGATTCATCTTACCATGTTCTTTTTCCAACGTATTTTTCAGTTTTTGCTCTCAGTTTATCCGGACGATAAACTTCTACAAGCAATTCATAAAGGTATCAATAAATCAACCAACCGGGGCATTCCAAATTATTAAATTGAATAGCCAAGTCTCTCGATGGTTTAAAACCTTTGAGGGGCTTGGTAAAGCTAGATTCTTCTAAATCAGAAGTTATTCCTTGCAAAACAACTTATCTACAAACAGCGGATAATCCGAAATGAGAATATCCAGGTGCATTTTTAAAATATAATCGCTGTAATATTCAGGTTCATACCGTTTTGATTTGTTACGGATACTTTCGCTCATATCTGTCATAAGCAGAACCTTGTTAGCATGAATGTCGTTTATAACCCCGGCCGGAGTTTCGGCACTTATGTAGGTAATTAATTGATCAGCCGCGATGTGCAATTCCTTGATCGATTGCCAGTTATCGGCATTCTCCACCAGGGCCGATATCATCATTTTATCGGTTAGGGTTTTGGCCAACTGAGTATTTTTTTGATTGAATGTAAGCAGAATACATTTTGATTCCATACTCATCTGCTTTGCCATGCTTGTTACTTTAGGCAAAATATTTCCTTTAAAATCGAGCATAAGCACAATATTTTTGCCTTGAAAATGCTGAAGTATATCCATAAAATGAGGGACTTTTTCTTTAGTAAGAATCCCATTTTTATCGCGAAGAAATAATGATTCAAGGTAACTATCCGAAAGATTGCTAACTTTTCCGGTTCCGTTTGTTGTTCGGTCAACCGTTGAATCATGCATAATAAACAAACTTCCCGAAGCGCTTTCGCGAATGTCGAATTCAATCCCGACAGGTGCCTGGCACGCTTTTGAATATGTAAAATCAAAATTTGAAATGCTGTTTTCAGGAAGGCTGGCATCAAATCCACCACGATGACCGACAAACAAGGGACCTTTATGGTCTGTAGTAATAAAAGTCCGTTGAATGTCTGCGCCGGTTTGGCAAGTTGCTTGTATGGCGAGAAAAAGGAAACAGAAAATAGAAAATAGCTTTTGCATAGCAATGATAATAGTAAGTGTAAGGATTTAAACGAGTATCCGGTTAAATAAAAAAAGCACCTGGAGAACCCAGGTGCTTTTGAAGAAGTGTCAGAAAACTAGAAAATGTAACGGATGCCAAACTGAGCCTGGTAAACATTATCAATCGTAATACTCTTCACGAATGAATCACGAAGAAGAATTGTTTTGTTTTTTGAAGGATCAGTTTCATCTGCAACAACCTGGGTGCGAAGCCTGTACGACGGTACACCGTATGCATCAACGGATGCAACAGTTAAAGGAGAAAGAGTTGTACTTACCGAACCGACTCCCCATTTGTTATTAAGCATATTACCGGCATTCAGGACATCGAACCTGAGCTGGATCGTATTCTTCATTTGTTTTGCGCCTACTTTCACAAAAAATTCCTGTACAACCGAAAAGTTAAAACGGTTGAGCCATGGATAATATCCACCATTACGTTCAGCATAACCACCACGACGTGTTTTCAGATAAAGATTATTGTCAATATAATCATCATAAGCAGCTCGTTGCTGTGCAGGTGTAAACGTTTGAGCCGTAGCACCTGAACCTACAGTTAAAGTGGCAAATTTCATATCCTGTGAAGGATTGCTGGTAGGGGCTTTGTTCGGGACATATATCAGGTCATTATTCTGACCATCACCATTCAGGTCTGAACCATAAGTGTATGAGAGCTTACCGCCGCTGTTTGAAACCATTGCCAGGGTTAAAGTAGTTGAACCACCTCTTTTATTGCCATACTCTATTCGGTAGTTAACTATCCCAACAATACGGTGTCTCAGATCATTATCGGCATAAGAAACGTCAAGGTAATTCTGACCTATCATAGTTGGCATATTAGCCTGAACGGTACTGCCAACCGACTGAATATCTTTTGCCTGTCCATAAGTATAAGCTATAAAGCCATAAAATCCCTTTTGAGCATTTTTTTCAAGTTTTCCGGTCAAAGTGTATGAACTGCCTTTAGTTGTATTTGTGATAACAAATGCATTCTGAATCTGAGGATTTATGAATTTTGCAGATGGAAACCGGAGACGCCTATCATCACCATAAAAAGCCTGGTTAGGAGATTTAAGATTGGCATCAATATATCGGAGTCCCTGTATAGTTTTGTTATAAATAAATTCACCCGTAACTATAAGACCCCAAGGCAATTTGTAGTCGATGGCAAAGTCTGTCTTCCAGGTAGTAGGATATTTCAGGTTGTTATCGGTAGCGTTAATAACGTAAGGAGGCAGTTTAGTGATATCAGGATTTTCTGATGGCCTAAACTGGCTTGGGTCTGTTCGGAAAGGATATGCAAGGAGTGTAGCCGGCTTACTAGGATCAGTGCTTAAAAGGCCAGTATTAACCCCGTTATTGCCTAGCTGGTTCGAAACCAATACCTGGGGGATACGCGAAATGAAATAACCAGTACCTCCGCGGAATTGCAGGCTTTTATCGCCCAAAACATCAAAGTTAAAACCTAATCTCGGTGAAACCAGGAGACGGGTTTTTGGAAAAACTCCGGTACTGATGTGATATGGGTTACCATTTTCATCTTTAAATGTCAGAGTATCAACAATTGGGTTGTCAAAGTTTGCAGCAGTTTCTTTATTATAGTCGAAAACATCAAACCTTAAACCACCAACAACCGTAAGTTTTGGAGTAATTTTAAACTCATCCTGTACATAAGCGCTATAGGTTGATACTTTCAACACCTGCAATGGATCTGCACCACCCGGTAAACGGGAGTAACGGAGATTATACCTTGCAACAGGAACAGGAGAAACAGTATCATTAGGGTGAGCTATTGAAGCAAGGGCAGCAGTTTCAAAATCAGCTATTGTATTATAAACATAAACGCCGTTGGATGACGGGAAGAATACGTTGTTTGATTTGTAAAACTCATATGATACCCCGGCAGTGAAAGTATGATCGCCTAAATAATAGCTCAGGTTGTCCGTAAAATTAAGTGTCGAGTAGTTCAGCTTGTTACCTGGGGTAAAAGGATCAAAACCAATTGAAGTATATGTCGCTTCGCCTTTAGCTGACAAAATATCAATGGTTGGGAATTGACCAGTCATATAATCCCGATCCTCAATCTGCTTATTGTATGTCGCAATAAAATTATTCGAAAGTTTATTGCTGATATTCGAATTTAATTCAACTGCCAAAGAGCGGGTATTATCTTTAATAAAATAGCCGGTATTTTGAGGAGATATTGCATCAGCAAGATTTGACCTGAAACCGGATCCTGCTGTATTGCTACTGTTACTGTTACTTATTAGCTGTCCGGACTTTGAATCGTGGTGTGAATATCGGATGGAGAGTTTGTTTATTTTACTAATATTGTAATCTAGGCGGATAAGAAATTTCTGACTATTGACATCATTATTGAAGCCATCAAGCGCACCAAGATCGCGACCAAAATTCTTCTGCATAAATTCACTTAGCTTCTGCATTTCATCATAAGAAACACGTGAAACATTCCCGGTTGCTCCATCATTTCTGTTTAATGACCAGTCCAAAGCTGGTTTGCTACTGGTGAATTTTTCAGCATTCAGGAAGAAGAAAAGTTTATTTTTGATAATTGGTCCACCAATGCTTAAGCCGGCAGTTTTTTCATCAATTTTTACTTTTGGAATATTCAATCCATCCGCTTTTTTACCAGCTAAACCATCATTGCGGAAAATATAATATCCGGTTCCGAAGAAGTTATTCGTACCCGATTTAGTAACTGCATTTATACTTGCTCCAGAAAATCCGGATTGACGTACATCGAAAGGTGCAATATTTAGCTGAAGTTCTTCGAGTGCATCCAGCGAAACGGCTGTGGTACCTGTACGCCCGCCAGCCTGTGCCGAGGAACCGAGTCCGAAACCATTGTTAAATACGGAACCGTCTATTGTGAAGTTATTGAAACGTGAATCCTGTCCTGCAAAAGAGCTTCCGTTGCCGAAAGGGTTGTATTTTATTACATCATTTATCGTACGACCAATGGTTGGAACCATACTGATCTTAGATGCATTATAGGATGCTGACGCGCCAGTACGATCAGAGCTGAATACATCACTGCGAACTGCAACGATTTCTACACCGCTAATCGTTGAGCTGGTTTCCTCAAGCTTAATATTAAGGTTACTGGAAACTCCGAGTGAAAGCACTATGTTTTCATTGGTTTGTTCTTTATAACCCACGAATGTTGCTGTGATTTTGTAAGGTCCACCAATTCTCATATTGTTGATTACAAAACGTCCGTCGGCATTAGTAAGCGTTGCATACGTTGTTCCTGACGGCATATGTACCGCCTGTACTGTAGCTCCGGGTAATGTTTCACCCTTTGAATCTGAAATAGTCCCATTTATACCGGATGTGGTAACCTGTCCGAAAGTGAGGGTTACATTCATCAGGAAGGCTGCAAGCAGTATAAACTGCCAACGGAATCTTCGCAATAAATTTGTTGCTTTTTTCATGGATTGTTGATTTGGTTAGTTAATTGGTGGGTTGGTTTTATTAGGATTGGTTTTATTTGGTTGTACAGATCATTAATTGAAATTCTATCAATTTCATTCTGAAATTACTTTCCGAAACAGGTTGCAAAAGTAGTTTTCTAACCATACAACGGACAAAACACAATGTTAAGAAGACATTAATTTTAAAATCAAAATGCCGGAGGCAAATGTAATAAAATAAATTCCGGATGGTTGCAGAAGTTATCAACACTTTGAGCGCTAATGTTGAAAACTCAGGATGTCCGTTTTCGCCTTTATATAACCTGGCAAGTGGTCTTCCTGCTAATATATTTCACGTTCTATTTCCAGTATCCGGCATCGCTGGTTAAGAGGTAGAATCGCACACCTGTTAATATTCTTTTGAAATCCGAAATACAGGATACACTTATGGTTGAGTAGCCGCCGAAGCGTTTGCCAATTCCTGGCTCCTGCTTTTAAGCCTGTAACTCAGCACCATTACCGAAAAAGCAATAATAGCAATCACCAGGAAACTCCGCGAATAACCGCCAAGCTTTGAGGTCATGGACGCTGCAATTATAGCTATTAGTGTTACTCCTGTCATTTGGCCGGTGCTGGTAAAAAGGGTAATAATACCCTGCCCCAGCGCACGCTCAGGAGCCCTTACTTCATTAAGCATAATATACCTTAATGCCGAACCCTGCAACATTGCCGAGCCCAAACCCATAAAAATTCCGGCTGTATAAAAATTAACCTTCGAAGCTGCATCAAAATAGAAAAACAGCAGGCCGGTGGCAGCCAGCATCAGACCTGCCATTACTATTGCCCGGGAACCGATTTTATCAATCAAACGGCCTGCCACGGGCGAGCCTATGGCAATCGCCAAAACAAATGGAATCAGCATAAAACTCGCCTGGGAAGTGGATACGCCAAAAATGTTAACAGCCATTTCGGGAACAAATATGGTTACGGCTTGTACGATTCCTGTTGCAAAAGCAACCATACCCACAATCCGGATTTGTTTACTATCAAAAAGTTCAATTTTCACCACCGGCGATGGCGATTGCTTTTCAAGATAAATAAATATTGGAAGGGTAATAAGAGTGATCAGCAGGAAAGGAAAAACATCCATCGATAAGATCCCGCTAATTCCTTTGGACGCTTCAATATTGTTAATGCCATAGGCAAAAGAGGAAAGCAGTATGGCTATAAGAACCATGCCGGTCCAGTCGAAATGCGGTTTAACACCACTTTTTATTGTCGGGAGTAAGCGCCAGGAATAAAAAATGACAACTGCGGCAATCGGCAGATTGATAAGGAACAATGCATTCCATTTGAACCAAAGCAATAAAACGCCTGCAATAACCGGTCCGATTATGAAAGCAATTCCAAATACTGCGCCAATCATTCCCAGCGTTTGTCCGCGTTTTTCGGGCGGATAAATATCGCCGATAACAGCCGAAGCCACCGGAAAGATTCCACTTGCGCCAAATCCTTGTATTGCCCTGCCGATTAGCAGAATCGTAATATCATTCGACAAGGAAACAATTAAAGAACCCAATGCAAATATTGCTACCGATAAAATGTAAATATTTCGTCGGCCGAACAGATCCGAAAGCTTTGCAAGGAAAGTGACACCTACCAGGTTGAAAAGTACATAGATGCTGAATATCCAGCTTAGCGCCCTGTGATCAACTTTTATTGTTTGTTCAATTGCAGGAATTGCAGGCCCAACGATGGATATATCGAGAGCACCCATCAGTACCCCAGTGAAAAGTAATGCAAGAATTTTTCCGTGACGATGTTGTTCCATATATAAATTAAGGAGTTAGATTTTTTTAAAAAAAAATTCAAAGGTTCAAGGGTTCAATGCATCGCGTTCAATATTTCAAGGTTTCATGCTTAAATTGGGGAGTTTTATACTTCAATTGTTCGAATGTTCAAATGTTCATTTATTCATTTATCCAACTAAGTGTTTTACCAATCACTAAAAAAGATTCTCGCCCCAGGAACTTCTGATAAATTGAAGAAAAGTATGAATTGATTTCCCGAATTTGTAAAAAAGCCGTTCAGAAGGAAAAATAAAAAAAGCCGGAGAAACCCGGCAAAGATACTTTATGGTCAGTGGCAATTATCCTCCTTCATAAATGGATATCGGTAATCTGTTGGTGGAATAAGGGTTTCCTTGATTGTGCGGGGGCTTATCCAGCGCAACAGGTTAAGGTGGCTACCCGCTTTATCATTAGTGCCGCTCTGCCGCGATCCGCCAAATGGCTGTTGACCTACAACTGCACCGGTTGGCTTGTCGTTGAAATAGAAATTACCTGCAGCATATTTCAGCTCATCAGCAACTTTGATCATTACTCCGCGATCCTGGGCAAAAATACAACCTGTTAATCCGTAAGGTGAAGTTTCGTCAACGAGTTTCACCGTTTGATCAAAATCCTTATCCTTATAAACATGAACTGTCAATACAGGTCCGAAAATTTCATCAGTCATTGTAACAAAATGAGGATCATGAGCCTGGATAATAGTAGGCTGAACAAAATATCCTTTCGATTTATCTCCTGAACCACCAAATATGACTTCTGCATCTGTGGTATTTTTTGCCTTGCTGATATAATTGATAATGTTGTCGAAGGATTTTTCGTCAATTACTGCATTCATAAAATTGCTGAAATCCCGAACATCGCCAACTTTAATTTCGGCAAGCATCTCACCTACCCGTTTTTTCACGGCTGGCCAAAGACTTTCGGGCACATAAGCCCTGGATGCAGCTGAACACTTTTGCCCCTGGTATTCGAATGCGCCACGTACCAAAGCCGTTGAAACCTCATCTACCTTCGCGCTTGCATGCACAAGCACAAAGTCCTTACCTCCCGTTTCGCCGACTATCCGCGGGTACGAACGGTAATTTTCAAGGTTGGCCGAAGCGCCCTGCCAGAGTTTATTAAAGGTGCCATTGCTTCCAGTAAAATGCAAGCCTGCAAAGTTTTTATCAGAAATTACCTGGTTTCCAACAGCAGAGCCCTGCCCGGGAATAAAGTTGATTACACCATCGGGCAAACCTGCCTCTTTAAATACCTGCATCAGGATATAATTCGACAGAATCGAAGTGGTTGCCGGTTTCCAAATAGTTGTATTGCCCATAAGAACGGGCGCCATATTCAGATTCGAAGCAATTGCAGTAAAATTAAATGGTGTAACCGCAAATACAAAGCCTTCGAGCGGGCGATACTCCAGTCGGTTGATAATTCCAGGATCGCTGTGCGGCTGCTCATTATAAATATCGGAGATGAAATGCGCATTGAACCGAAGAAAATCAATTGTTTCGCACGCCGCATCAATTTCTGACTGGTAGGCGCTCTTGCTTTGCCCCAGCATGGTTGATGCATTAAGCAACATACGGTATTTTTTCGACAGGAGCTCAGCAATTTTCAGGGTAATCGAAGCCCTTTCGAACCACGAAAATGACTCCCATTCGCGATGCGCTTTCAGTGCGGCATCCATCGCCATTTTCACTTCCTTTTCACCCGCCTTGTGGTAGGTGGCCAGTACATGACCATGGTTGTGAGGCATGGTTACGGTGCCGGTGTTTTTTGTAAAAACTTCCTTCCCTCCTATTATTAAAGGGATTTCCAACTGTGAGGAGCTTAACCGATCGAGTTCAGCCTGCAAATCCTTGCGGTCGCGCGAACCTGGTGAATACGTCCTGATAGGTTCGTTTGCAGGGTAATTAAAAACAAAAACAGCGTTATTCATTTCAAATTTCCAGGTAATTATTGATTTAAAAAAATAGCCAGTTATTCTTCTTTATAAATTTCTTAAAAGAATGTATAAAGAACATGAAAAACATATATAATGTTCAGTTGTTTGTATATTTACAGCGAAGTTTCTAAGGCATTTTGATACTGCAATAATTACTAAAAAAGAACAGTTTATGAATTACTATATTGTTACAGGGGCTTCGCGCGGAATCGGGGAAGCATTGACACGAAAACTTATTGTGCCGGGGAATACCATATTTGCCGTATCGAGGACTATGAATGAAGACCTGGTTGAGCTTGCATCCTCGTTAAATGTGCCAATGTACTATACAGAAGCCGATCTCACTTTACGTTTGGAAGCGGAAACATTTATCAATGATGTATTCGATAAAATAAATCTCACCTCATCCGACCGTATTGCATTGATCAACAACGCCGGTATGCTCGAACCAGTAGCTCCGGTAAAAGCTACCAATTTCGCCCTGGCTGAAAAACATCTGCATCTTAATTTGCTCACCCCTTTGATTCTCAGTTCTGTATTCGCTGCCCAAACCGCTAATGCTGATATTCCGAAAGTGATCCTGAATATTTCATCAGGGGCCGCATTTTATCCTTATAGTGGCTGGAGTGTGTATTGCAGTTCAAAAGCCGGGTTGGATATGTTTACAAAAGTGGCAGGCCTCGAACAGGACAGTGAGCAATATCCCGTTACAATATATGCTCTGGCTCCCGGAATTATCGAAACCGGCATGCAGGAATCCATCAGGGAATCGGATATAGCTGTTTTCCCCGACCGCGATAAATTTATCAGTCTTCACGAAGAAGGGAAACTGGCAAAACCCGAGGATGTTGCCAAAACTATACTGCGAACTATTTTCAACAATTCGCTTGTTACCGGATCGGTAGTTACCATCGATCAACTGAAAGAAATTATAAACTACAAAGGTTCCACGCTCGTCTGATTTTAGTACTTTTCGGTAAACACAAAGCGGATGCTCGAAACCCTTAAAACATTAGATGAGAATCTTTTACTTTATCTGAACGCTCAGCACAACTCATTCTTCGATCAGTTGATGTGGCTTTTCAGCGACAGATTTTTCTGGATACCGCTATATGCCTGGTTTTTGTGGTTGATGTACAAAAAGTATCCAAAACATTATTGGAAGGTTATAGTAACAATTGTCCTGATGATTGTTGCTTCCGATCAGCTTTGCAACCTGGCCAAGGTAAATGTAATGCGGCTCAGGCCATCGCAGGAACCACACCTTCACGCATTGGTTCATATTGTAAATGACTACCGCGGCGGAATGTACGGATTTTATTCGGGGCATGCATCAAATGCTTTTGCTGTGGCATTTTTCATGATAACAGCAATTACCGCAAAACGAAAATATTTAATACCGGTTTGCCTGGCCTATGCAATACTGACAGCCTATAGCCGCATTTACCTGGGAGTGCATTACCCGGGAGATATTTTAACAGGAGCAATAATCGGAACTATTTTGGGTATTGGATTTGCCCTTGCTCATGCCAGATTACGAAACAGGTATTTGGTTTTAAAAGATTAATAGCCGTATAACTTGGCCGTAAACTTCTCGACTTTTACAAAATAAGTACATACTTCGCGCAAGGAAGGTTCGCTGTATTTAAATTCGCGATCCGTATAATGTGACATTACGGCATTCATAAATTCTATTTTCTTTTCCAGATCGTCGATAAACTCAACCTTTCCGAAAGCCAGTACTGAACGGTATTTCATGCTGTAACTGCAGGCCATCTGCTCGCTCTGGTACCTCAGTTGATGATCGGTACTGAAAGCGATGCAAACCGAAGGATTTTTCCTCAGAATATCAATTTTATGCCCTTTTTGCGATGAGTGCAGGAAAATAACGCCATCGTGATAACCAAAATTAAAAGGAAGCACGTATGGTAGATTATTTTCATCAACCATGCTCACATGGCATACCTGGCACTTATTGATTATTTCGTCTATTTCTTTCTGGTCGGTGATAAAGCGGCTGTGCATGAGTAAATGGGTTAGATGTTGGTGGTTGGGTGTTAGGTGTTAGGGACTAATTACCGAAAATGATTATTGATTAGTTTTTTGCTTCGGTTTAGGATTGGCAATAGCTTCCAGAATCCAGGTAATAAGAGAGATTATAATAGAATATATTACTGCCGTAGAAAAGCTGTTCACTTCAAAACCGTCAAGTAAGGAATCAACAAGCAAAATAATACCGGCATTTATGACCAGCAGGAAAAGACCAAATGTAATTAATGTAATAGGGATGGTAAGAATAACGAGTATTGGTTTGAGAAAAGCATTCAGAAAACCCAATATCAAGGCTACCAGGATTGCCGTTGGAAACCCGTTCAGGTAAACTCCCGGGAGGATCCAGGCTCCAAAGAAAACAGCCAACGACGAAACAAGCAATTTTAATAGGAATCTCATGTGATCTGTTTTAAATTAATTCGACAAATTTACAGAAAAAAGAAGTTCTGTGAAGTATTGCTTTTCGATTGGCAGGTAACCTATTCTGCATCCCAGGTCCATTGGGAAAACAAATCTAAGAAAATGAAGATCAGAAGTTATTTCAATACCAGTGGACTGAAGGTTGCGGCTTTCTCCGTTTTTAGTGCTTTTCCCACCATCATAAAATAAGTTCGCTTTTAACCTTTTCAGATAAACCAAAGGCCCCAGCGAAAAATCAGGATACGCAAAAGGAAATTTATAATTTAATGCAAAACAACTTATGGTGTTTGCATCTGCAATATAATATCCTCTTGGCAGATTTATCTGATTGGGATAATGGTTGAGTGTATAATTCCTTTGCTGCCAGTTTAAATCCATGCGAATTCCCTGATGCTTCATTATGCCCGGAAAGAAAAACCGGATTCCTGAATAGGCAATAGTTCCGTAGTCATATTTACCAAACGGAGAGTGTCGGAAACCTCCTGTAAAGGCTTGGCCCCAGCGCGGATAAATGTCCTTCCCCGATTGTTTGATATAACGGTACGCATAAACACTGTAGTCCAGAGAATGAATGGTTCCTTCGGTCTTATGAGTCTCCGGCGATGTATTGTTTGTGATATCAATCCACGAAGTATGGATCTTCAAGTTTAGCCCTTTGTAATATTTTCCACCAGTGAAGATCAATGGCAATGTGATTCCTCCACTAATATATGTTTCATTATAATTATAACGCACCTGTGATTCGGTGTATGCAGTTCTGGCACCGTACGAAGTGCTGAGGTCGATAACCGGATACCAGGCCATCCAGCTAAAGTCAGCAGTTACTTTACCTGTATTTTCGGCCAAATCATATTTATAACCGAGTGTGGTTGTTGCTGTACTCAGTTCATTTTGTGACATAAATGAGATTCCGGTTCCGTATTCACCCGACATATAATTAATATATGCCGGCGCCCAGCTATGGAAATTAAATAAATGTGCTGCCTTTTTATATGGTTGCGATTTATATGTTGTACTTCCGTAGATCAGTGAATCTGAAACATTGCCCTCCTCTTTTACAAGGAATTTATAGAGCGAAGGCGAAAAATCCTTTACTACGCTGAGCTTTTTCCAGGCTGAAGGCATAAAACCAGCTTCTGTCAGGCTGTATCCGGTAGATGAATAATTTGAATAAACAATCTTCTTACCATCCGGACTCAAAACGGCATTACTTGCACCATATTCCGCAGATGTAACTTGGAAAACCTCAGTACTTTTCAAATCAATAGCGTAAATATTCTCAATTCCCGAAAAAGAACCGTTAAAAAAAACATACTCATTTGCAAATACAGGATTGGATATTTCAGTAAAAGTAGAAGGCAGTAACGTTTTGGAAGTTTGCTTTTTCAGATCAAAAAACACTATACTTTTTCCTTTTCTGTCAAACTGTGTAAAAACAATTTTTGTTCCATCCTCCGACCAGGAAGGTGTCATATAAAAATCCGAATCCGAAACCATGACTGTCGCCGTTTCTTTCCCGCTTTTTGCGTCAATTAAAACGATAGAATTCCGGTTTGTTGGGTCAACACTTATGGCAGCCAACAAATTCCCGTCAGGCGAAAAAGCTGGTGCTAAATAACGGCTTTTGGAAGTTAGCGACTTAATTTTACCGGTAGAGCTATCGAAAATTCTAATCACAGAATAATTCCGCTGTTCCCATCTGATATCATTGAAGGTTTCAGTCCAGGCTAAAAAATAACTAACCGAATGTCTGTCCTTACCTGATTTAGTTGCCTGATGATTTCCATTGGCAAATTTCGCAACAGTAAATTTTTCAAAAGACAAATATCCGGGAGTTGCAACAATTTCCCTATACCCACCTGTACCGCTGATCACAAAATGTGTAATATCGTCCATGCTTGAAAATTCAGATACAACCAGCGAATCATTCAGGAAAGCTGGAAATGTATAACTTTCATATTTCTTATTGCCGGTTTGAGTTATCTGATTATAAGGAGACTTCGGAGTCTTTATATCCTGATATTTCCACATGCTGTCCATGTCAAGCATAGTATTTCTATAAAGATTTTCCTTGCCAAAACCTGTAGCCTTTTTCAGCCCATGGTTGAACGGAGTAATAATAAATGGCTTGCGCGCCACTTCATCCAGAGCGGTAACCCAGGCCTGGTAGCCGTATTTTCTTCGAACATTTGCAACCAATGAATAACCTAACACATATCTGTTCGGTACAAAAGTATTGTATGACCCAAACGCCGCTTTATCATAGGAATATGATCCTTTTTGCCTGACCTGGGCACGAAGCAACATTTCGAAATTTGGGATCCGTCCACGACCAGACTTGCCAAGAGCGGTTTCGGTACAAACGGCATCACCTTCCATAAACCAGGCAGGAACAAAGATTCCATTAATGCCTGTAGCCGCCTGCTCCCCGGTGAGCCACGACAAAACTTTCGTGAAACCCTGGTTTGTCCTGTCAATCTGAACCACATGTCTGTATTCATGTTTAATAAGCTGCGCCATCCAGTCTTCCGCATACATATCCTGTGGCGGACAGCTGTACATTTCGATACGTTTTGGCGCCCACACCGTAAGCGCATTAGAGGTAATAGTATAATTATGCACTATTATTGGCACTCTTTTAGGCTTATACGCTAGTGTTTTGGTTTCATAGGTATAGGCAAAGTCAGCCCATGAAACCATTTTCTGAGCTTTAAGCTCAAAATCCTCAGGGTAGATTATCCGGAAATGAGGTGTTGTAATTTCCCGCCATTTCAATGAAGCAGGATCCTGCCCAAGAT
Organism: Bacteroidales bacterium; assembly: GCA_038237165.1. Lineage (GTDB taxonomy): Bacteria > Bacteroidota > Bacteroidia > Bacteroidales > UBA4417 > UBA4417. The sequence goes on from JBBRYZ010000009.1 coordinate 30,447, forward strand.
TGTAATATTGTCCGAACAACAATACGGGAAATAAAGAAACTATGAAGAAACAGAAAAGACGAAGAAAATTAGCAGAACCCATAAAGCAAAAGGTTAACGCAGCAAATATAAAAAACAAGCGGGAGTAATTACTTACTCCCGCTGAAATACTGTGAAGATGGAAAACTTAAGATAAAACTAAACTAAGTTATAGTCACGAAATAAGGTACTTAGTTCATCAAAGCTAAATGGCTTTTGAGCGTACCCGTCAACACCGGCTTTAAGACATTCGGCTTTATCAGGATTTGTGGTTATGGCTATAATAGTGGTATGTCCTTTTTTCAGATAATCCAGTTCTATTTTACGGATTTCTTTCACAGCCTGCAGACCATCCATTTCAGGCATCTGAATATCCATGAGAATAAGATCGTATTCTTTAACTCTGAATCTGCTAACAGCTTCATTTCCGTTTTTCGCCACGTCCACATCATGTCCATTACGTCGGAGATAGAAAGTGGTGATTTTCTCGATCATCTCGTCGTCTTCGGCCAGCAAAATATTAAGTTTTCTCATCAGATCTTGATTGTTATAATTTCTCATTTATTTTTCTTGTTAGAAACTTCAGAAGTTGCCGAGCCTATTTAGTTACAATTTTCTTAGTTATTGTGTGCATACCATCTGATAATTTCAGAATACATACACCAGCTGCCTGCTTACCGGTGGAAAGACTTATTCCATCAGAAAAACTTCCTTTATAGCTGCTGATCATTTTTCCATCTACAGTGAATAACATTGCAGTATAAACCGTATTAATAGCATTTACCGTAATATCAGTATTAACAGTTGCATTTATAACAACTTCTCCAGGATTCACAGTCACATTTGATATTTCACTTACAGGCACCTTTTCGTCAACTTTCTGTGGTGAATCAAAATGAATCGAAAACCTTTCGGAGTTCATTTCAGGAGAGTGATAAAATGAATAAACGGAATCTGTACGCAGATCGATAAACTTATTTAGCTCTTTATCTTCGAGGATAACAGGATACCGGTATTCAAACGCTGCGCCGCCAATATTCGAGATACTGAATTGTCCGGCTTTCTTGGTTTCAATATTCAAAGGAATACTTACTGATGAATTAACGTCAGGAATTGTATTTATTGCATATTTAACATCGTCGTTGGATTTCAGACTGATAGAAGGCGCATCTGTTGTGTTCTGTATTTTTAACGCATCCAGTTTATCATCAAATCCATAAGTTGAATTATCAAGTACGCGGAACATAACTTCGTCCGTTAATCCTGCATCATTTTTCAACTTGAATTTAATTGAATTATTTTGAACAGTATGTTTTAATTCGTTAAAGCTGCTCACCCGTGAGTTTTCATTTACAACAAGCGATCCCTGGTTAATGGCCTTCACAAAGAAACCCTGCATAGGAGCAATGTAACGGCTGCCGTTATTCAACGAAACTGCATCGTCGCCACCAGGTAGATAAACCGAGAAGTTGCCCGAACCGGAAGGATCAGGATAATATATTGCGGAAGCAATCGAGTTACGTTGCCATGCATTGTTGTCGTTATTTTCCCAGTCGATGTAAGAGGTGAAAGGATTTCCGGTAAGATTGAGACCGTTTCCTGAATTTGAAATTGAATATGATTTAGGATTGTGATCAGGAGTTCCTTCAAAGGTGCGGGTTTCGCTGGATAATGAATAGAGTTCATAGCCCTGCATCATTTGTAACGGATCGTTGGTAGGCTGAATATAACTGCCCCACTGCGATGATGATTCATCGTAAGCGCGGAGATACATATTCAAAAACGTTTTTGAAAAAGCCATTTCGACAGGAGATGAAATGAGATTTTTTTGTCCTTTTAATACCTGGTATTCCGATTGTATACTGCCAGTTGCATCGCCGTTGAGGAATAAGGAAGATTTTTTCGAAACTGTATTTTTAAGAAGAAATTTCCCCGCTCCTATTACTGAAAGATTACCATTAATGTTAATGAATGCTTCAGTATTTACGATGAGTGAGGAACCGGAATTTATATATAAGTTATTCGAAAATGCTTTAACAGTAATTTCAGGATTATGTTCAGATGATAAAATGGAAACATTTGAAGTATTAACAGGTAATGATCCTCCTGCCCAATTCTGTGCATCGTTCCAGTTTGAATTCCGGTTACCAACCCAGTTAAACTCTGATATCAGCGATCCATCCGGAATTACAGATGTAGGTTGTATGCCAAAAGCTGAACCATTTCCTTCATATTGAGCCGATTGAATAGCTCCGTTACCTTTAATATTAACTAAGGGTCCAATTGATAAACTGCCTGTTACCGATAGTTTTCCTGATATCTGATGACTGGAAACTGAATTAATAACATTGGAGTTTTTAACCAAGATATTACCTGTGGTTTCAACCAGAAACAAAGAATTCCCTGTCAGACTTAGGTTATTAATTCTAATTTCGCCACTGCATTTCAGGCTCGAATTACCCGAAAAGTCAAGTTTAACATTATCACCGCGTAATACGCCTGTATTCAAAACAGCCAGTATTCCATTGCCTGTAAAAGCAAAATTGATATTCTGTGTAACTATGCGGTCGATAATTACAGTATCATTACTTTGAGGAACTAATCCCGAAGCGGAACCATTTGCAGTTAACGACCAGTTATTTGACGAATTCCAGGTTGAACCATTGCCAACGGAATATAATTTTAATCCGCCTCTGCCGAAAGAATCAGGTACAAAGCAAAAGATCACTGCTGTGGCAGTGATGATGAACTTTGTTGAAAAACCTATATTGAACATTCTTTTGGGTTTAATCGTTGTAGTATCCTATGGTAAGCTACAACTTTTGTAAATTATTTTTTTGAAGCAATTACATGAGGAAAATCATGCTGCTGGTGCAAAAAAAATAACAAACCGTATGCCTTGTTTTTTAGTATCCTAGTTATCAGATGTATACAATATTAATACTCAAGGGTACTGTAGAGAACTGTCCCATAATGAAAAAAAGAGGTCTTTTGTTGAACGCTTTTGAAAATGCTAGTCGTTTTTTTTGTGTAAAATCCACACTAACCTGGAAATGAACCCTGCTACCTTCAGAAACTGGTAATATTTTGATTAAAATAATTCCAAACCGGGTCATTAGGTGTGGATGCAATAACAGTCAATGGTTTCAGCGTAACCGGATGTATAAAATTTAATTTTCGGGCGTGTAAATGAATGGATGCATCGCTGTTTGATCGCTGATAACCATATTTTAAATCTCCCTTTATGGGACAACCAATTCCGGCAAGTTGTGCCCTGATCTGGTGATGGCGACCTGTTTGTAAATCGATCTCTAATAAATAGTAATTATCACTGCTTCCCAATAATGTATATGACAGCGATGCCATCTGGGCATTCTTAGTTTTTTCGCCTGTAATAAATGATTTGTTTTTGGCTTCGTCGCGGCGAAGGAAATTTACAAGAGTATCCTTTTCTTTAGGCGGTTTATTTTTAACAACCGCCCAATAGGTTTTACGTATTTCTCGATCTTTAATAAGTGCGTTGAGCCGGGTGAGTGATTTGCTGGTGCGGGCAAATATTACGGCCCCGCTTACTGGCCGGTCGAGCCGGTGCACCACGCCTAAAAAAACCTCACCTGCTTTATTGTACTTTATTTTTATATAATCTTTAACAAGATCCGACAAGGGCCGGTCACCTGTCTTGTCGCCCTGCACGATCTGCGAGGGCTGTTTATTAATAATAATGATATGATTATCCTCAAACAGGATATTTTCCTCCAGTAGTTTACCGGTCGGATTTTGGATATTAATATTGTTCCCTTGCATTGGGGAAATCGAGTGTTTTTACATCAGTAATATAATTTTGAACGGCAGCAACGATATCTTCACTCAAATTCATATACCTGCGCAGAAATCTTGGGGAGAACTCCATGGTTATTCCCAACATATCGTGCAAAACAAGAACCTGTCCGTCAACGCCTGGACCGGCGCCAATACCGATAATCGGAATTTTAGCATTACGCGCCACTTCCTCGGCCAGCCTGGCAGGTATTTTTTCGAGCACTATGGCAAAACAGCCGGCTTTTTCGAGTAAACGGGAATCTTCTACAAGCTTGCGGGCTTCCCGTTCTTCGGTGGCACGTACCACATAAGTTCCGAATTTATGAATGGATTGCGGCGTTAATCCCAGGTGGCCCATAACAGGAATACCGGCGGAAAGTATTCGCTCAACAGATTCGATGATTTCAACACCTCCTTCGAGCTTAACAGCATCGGCTCCCGATTCCTTCATAATACGAATAGCAGACGAAAGGGCTTCCTTCCAGTTTCCCTGGTAAGTGCCGAACGGCATATCTACCACTACAAAGGCACGGTGAACCGCCCTTACAACTGATGATGCGTGATAAATCATATGATCGAGGGTTATCGGCAACGTACTACTGAAACCAGCCATCACATTGGATGCTGAATCACCGACAAGGATAACATCAATACCTGCCTTATCAAGAAGGCGTGCCATTGAATAATCATATCCGGTAAGCATCGAGATTTTCACTCCTTTGAGTTTCATCTCCTGAAGAACATGCGTGGTAATCTTCGAAACTACTGCTGATTTCGCTATCATGGTTTTTCGGAATTTTGATTATAGATTTAGTGATGCGGAATTTTGAGAAATCCGATCCTTTTTTGAATCAGGTTCGTAGCAAAAAGCATACAAAATTACAAAGAATTACAATCAAACAGTAAATGCAATACCACAAGGCAGGAATCACGATTTCGGAAATAGAAAATAGCCGTAAAAGTAAAAAAGCTATCAGAGGTAATGAATAAGCATATTTCTGCCGTTTTGTCAGCCATATATTCCAATCTGACATTGCCCTGAACTTCATTTGGCTTTACTGTCACTTTTCTGAGTAATCAGTATATACTGCTGATAAATAAATATTTATGAACTCTATTAAAAATAGAAATCTGGTATAACTTCATATAAAACCTACTATTTATATGTATTGTACCATCTGTGGCATAAAGATTGAAATAACCCATGTGTCAACAAAAAAAAGAAAAACTGAAAAATTTAATATAATGGGAAAAATAATTGGTATCGATCTTGGAACTACTAACTCATGCGTTTCTGTAATGGAAGGCAACGAACCTGTAGTAATTCCTAACAGTGAAGGGAAACGCACTACCCCTTCGATAGTAGCTTTTACCGAAAATGGCGAACGTAAAGTTGGTGATCCGGCCAAAAGGCAATCTATCACCAATCCAACCAAAACGGTTTCGTCAATCAAACGATTCATGGGTGAGACTTACGACAGGGTTACGCAAGAAATTAAACGTATGCCTTTTACCGTGGTTAAAGGCGACAACAACACTCCACGTGTTAAAATTGACGACCGCACTTTTACACCCCAGGAAATTTCAGCTATCATTTTGCAGAAAATGAAGAAAACGGCTGAAGATTATCTTGGAACAACTGTAACTGATGCCGTAATCACAGTACCTGCTTATTTCAGCGATTCGCAGCGTCAGGCTACAAAAGAAGCCGGTGAAATTGCAGGCCTTAACGTAAGACGTATTATCAACGAACCAACCGCAGCTGCACTAGCATACGGATTGGATAAAAAACATAAAGACATTAAAGTTGCTGTTTACGACCTTGGTGGTGGTACTTTCGATATTTCTATCCTCGAACTGGGTGAAGGCGTATTTGAAGTAAAATCAACTAATGGCAATACACATTTGGGTGGTGATGATTTTGACCACCGCATTATCGATTGGTTAGCTGAAGAATTCAAGAAAGACGAAGGCATTGATCTTCATAAAGATCCAATGGCTATGCAGCGTTTGAAAGAAGCTGCCGAAAAAGCTAAAATTGAACTTTCGAGTTCATCATCCACCGAAATCAACCTGCCTTATATTATGCCGGTTGACGGAATGCCAAAACACCTTGTCCGCACGCTTACCCGCGCAAAATTTGAGCAATTGATTGATGATCTTGTACGAGCTACCATCGAACCTTGCCGCAATGCGATGAAAGATGCAGGCCTCACAAATGCTGATATTAACGAAGTAATACTCGTTGGCGGATCAACACGTGTCCCTATCATACAGAAAGCTGTTGAAGATTTCTTCGGCAAAGCTCCTTCAAAAGGAGTTAATCCTGATGAAGTAGTGGCCATCGGAGCAGCAATACAGGGCGGCGTACTTTCGGGCGAAGTAAAAGATGTTCTTTTGCTTGACGTTACTCCACTTTCATTAGGTATCGAAACACTGGGTGGTGTAATGACCAAACTTATCGAATCAAACACAACCATTCCTACCCGCAAATCGGAAACTTTCAGTACGGCATCAGACAATCAGCCATCTGTTGAAATCCATATCCTGCAGGGAGAACGCCCTATGGCACAAGGCAACAAGAGCCTAGGCCGTTTCCATCTCGATGGCATACCACCTGCTCAGCGAGGAGTGCCACAGGTAGAAGTTACTTTTGATATTGATGCCAACGGGATTCTTCACGTTTCGGCTAAAGACAAAGGTACCGGGAAATCGCAGCAGATTCGTATCGAAGCGTCTTCAGGACTGACTGATGCAGATATCAAACGCATGAGGGAAGAAGCAGAAGCAAATGCCGATGCCGACCGTAAGGCAAAGGAAGAAGTTGACAAGATTAACCAGGCAGATTCGCTGATCTTCCAGACCGAGCGCCAACTTAAAGAATTTGGCGACAAACTTCCGGCAGATAAAAAAGAGCCTATTGAGCAAGCCCTCAATAAACTTCGCGAAGCACATAAAAACCGCGATATTTCTGGTATCGACACCTCAATGGCCGAGCTAAACAGCGTGTGGCAAGCCGCCAGCGAAGAAATGTATAAAAACACTCCGCAGGAAGGCCAGCCAAACGAACAACAACAAGGCGAGCCGGGACAACCCGGAGCAGAGCAGGGTAAATCGTCCGACCAGGAAGTTACTGATGTTGACTTTGAGGAAGTAAAATAATCATTGCTCATTATATTTACCAGGAGGCTGTATCTTATTGTGATACAGCCTCTTTTTTTTTGTTTACATGGAATGTGCCTGAACCTGTTGACAGTCCTTTGACCACTGATGGTCAGATCCCTATTCCTGATTTACCACAAACAGCCACCAGGTTGAGTGGTATTTTCAGTATTATAGTTGGCACCGGAATCTGTTATCTGCGCTGTAACAATTACTGAATCTGCGCCCTATTTGCAGGCGATCTAATACCAATAAACAGGTTATCAACAAATGTCGCAGATGCTTGGATAGAAGCCAGGATTCCTGGTGAAAGCAAATGGAGAAGATTAGTGCCTTCTCGGCAATCGGCAAGCGGATAAATTCTTCTTTTTCGGCTGAAGGTATTATTTCACTGGATTTCAAATCAAAAACCAAAGGAATATGCCTTATCAGGATTACGAATAAAAACGCCAAAGCTGTTCAGTTCAAAAAAGTTGTATTGACTAATTGATCGTTTTTTAACTCCCGAATTTGATAAAGGCAGTCTAAACTTTAAGGCAGTCTGTATTTTTTATTCGCAAATAAAATAATAGTGCTTCAAGAATAGTTATTTTTGATGTGTGAAACTTATACTATGAAGAAGATACTTGTGCTCGCTTTCCTGATATCGACCGCTTTTGCCTTATTGGCGCAGAGCGGAAGTCCGTTGCGCCTCGAAATACCTGCCCCGGCCGGAAGCGATCCATTCAATTATGTAACAGCCGGTAAGTATGGAGTTTGCGTATTTTACCCTACTGTCAGCCAATCCGGGCGCGATAGTGTAAGTTGGTCGTTCCTCATGACTGATGATCAGCTTAAGGAAAAATGGAACAGGATGGTTCCTATGCATAAGGATGTAACCTATTTGAAAAGCCTGTCAACAAAAGAAGCCATTTATCTGCTGTTTCACGATACCAAACAAAATAAAGAAGGAAATATTTTTGTTTTTATGATAATTCCCCGCCTGCAGGTAATAACCGAACACAGGGGAATGATCCCTGATAAGGCAGAAGTTGTTGATTTTGAAGTTTCGGATAATGTTGCATATATTGGGTACAATAACAGGAAGGGACAACCCGGGATTATGGGATTCTCGCTTGTAACCGGCGAAAAACAAAACTTCACCATCACTTCCGAAAAAGATGCCTTATTACTCGATATTTCGGTTGATACTGCCAGGCAGAGGATTTTTGCCACTTATAAAATTCAGTATTCATCCGCAAAAAATCATCTTTTCGTAAACCAGTATAAAGAGTCGGGTTCACCCGAAAAAACATTCGATTTCACGGAACAGGCAGAAAAAAAGAATTTCAACTCCGCCCAGTTCGTTCCGCTGGGTGATGGGAAAGGAGTAATAGCAGGAACATACGGTTTTAATGTAACAAGCGCACGCAGACAATACGATTACTACGACAACTATTATAACAGATATTATTACAATTACTATTCCCCGTATTATTATTCGCGACAGTCGGAATACGATGCAAATGAAGACAAGACTCCCGTATCGGATGGTTATTTTACTGCAGTTATAGCAGATGGTGTCGCAGGCAAAATTAAATATTACAATTTCAGCGGGTTTACCAATGCATTTAAATATATTACCGATCCGAATGCGCTAAGGGTAAAAGTCAAACCATCCAAAAAGAAAGCAAAGACCGAAGAACCGCAACAGACTGAATCTGCCTTTGATAATGACAGAACGCTGAATCTGCGGCTGATTACGCATGATGTAGTTATAAATAACGGGCAGCTTGTTATTATTTCAGAGGCATACTCTCCCGAATACCATACTAATACGCAGATGTCTTACGATTACTACGGAAGGGCTTTCCCGACTTCGTACCAGGTATTTGATGGTTTCCGCTACTCACATGCGTTTGTAGCCGGATTCGACAGCAGTGGTAACATGGTATGGAACAACGGTATGGAAATGCGCGATATCATCACCAAATACCTAAACCGTAAATTAAATTGCCTGTTCGAGAATGATGAAACTGTTCTTTATTATAATGCAAACAATAAAGTCGCGTTTAAAACCATTAAGGGCAACACTATAGTTGATAATACTTCGTATACCACGCTAACACCCAAACGCGGCACCGACCAGCCTCTGGATGAATACCTGGGTACAATAGAACATTGGTATGATGACTATTTTATTGCAACCGGCTATCAAGCTATCCGTAACAATTATCTCGAAAGTAATAAACGAAATGTATTTTATATAAGTAAGATGGCATTCAGGTAGTTGTAAGTTGTAAGATGTAAGTTGTGTATAAAAGTGGAGAAATGGAATAGTGGTTATGGATTTTGGTCAACAGATAATTAAAGTAAAAGTCAATTAAATGGATATTTCTTTAATGTAATCCGATAGTTGCATCGGGATACTAAAAACGGCTGATAAAACTATCAGCCGTTTTTCATTAATAAATTCCTGCCCTGCTTATTTTGTGATTCTGATCTCGACCCTCCTGTTGAGTGCTCGTCCATCAGCGGTAGTATTTTCGGCAACCGGTTTGGTTTTACCAAAGAATGTTTTTTCAATTTTCACGGGTGCTGATCCTTTTTCCTTCAAATATTTAATCACAAAATCAGCACGTTTTTCGGATAAGCGAAGGTTATATTCCTCCGACCCACGCTCATCGGCATAACCGGCAACCGAAACAACAGCATCGGGATGTTCGCTTATAAAAGCAGCAATTTCATTTAGTTCAGTCATCTCTTTGTCAAGGACCACTGTTCCATCTGATTTGAAATAAACAGTTTTTTCGAGCAGCGCCCCAAGAACAACTTCCGGGCAACCATTATTGGTGTCAATTCCAGCAACATCCGGGCATTTATCCAGGTTATCAGGAATACCATCTCCATCGGTATCGGGGCAACCCTTAAATTGAGCCAGCCCTTTTACATCCGGGCAAGCATCGTCGTTATCGGCAATTCCGTCGCCATCGCGGTCAGGACAACCGGAGAGTTCTGGTATTCCGGCCACATCCGGGCATTTGTCATCTTTATCTGCAACGCCGTCGTTATCTCTATCCGGGCAACCTTTAAGTTCCTTCTTGCCGGCTTCATTCGGGCAGGCATCTTCACTATCAGCAATACCATCATCATCTGTATCAGGACAGCCTTTAAATTCAGCTTTTCCTGCAACATCCGGGCAAGCATCATCTTTATCGGCTATGCCATCATTATCTTTATCCGGGCATCCGGCAAGCGAATACTTACCAGGAACATCAGGGCAAAGATCAGCTTTGTCTCTTACCCCATCGTTATCGGAGTCTTTTGATCCAAATTTGATCTGTAATCCTGCTGAAGCATAGCTGTAGTGATCGTTGTTTTTATGACCCCCGTCAGTAAAATCCAGTTTCGTCGGATAAAATATGGTACGGTCGCAATATTCGAGGTTAACTGAAAGGACATTGCTCAGTCGAATGGACATACCTGCACCTACCGGAAGAAAAAATGAATTTTGCATTTTCGCATGTTTTTCCAGAGCCGCGCGTGGCTCAGCAACTTCGAGGTATGATTTAAAAGAGGAAACGCCTCCCCCTGTATAAAGATAAAAGTTAATAAACCGCAGGTAATTGTACCCGCCAAAAACTTCATTCACATTAATAGTGAGGTGTAATGCATTATCCCACAGGTCGGAAATCAGTGTTCTGTTCTGATCTGTTCGTTTGCTATAAAGCACGGTTTTCATGGACTGTGCCCGGACTCCGAAAACAGGGCTAAGCTGGTAACCAAAAATAACCCCGCCGGCAAATTGCGGGTTTTGACTCCAGTAATCTTTCTGATTAAGATCGCCGAAATATTGACTTACGCCTAAGTTGGGCTGCACATAAAAATAGCTCCGCATATCCTCACTTTTCAATTTGTCCTGCGCGACAGATCTATTAGAAATAAGTGCTAAGGCAAGAATTGAAATTACAAATAATGTAGTTCTGATGTAGTCTTTTTTCATAATTCAAATATTAAGCAAATGGATGAGTGTTACAGATAAAACAAACAAATATAAACAATAATGACAAAATCCAACAAAACCAGTCTTTTTTTTATTAACAGAGAATACGACCATTAAAATAAAGTTCATTGCAACTAATTATTGTTGTATCCTGATCGAATTGAATTCGGAATTGCTATAATAAACGGGGACTATAATTTAAGATATCCCGTGTCTTCGCCCGGAAACAGTCGGTTAACATTTTACTTCTCAAAGCGAAAATCTCAATGATTTAACTCTTTTCAGTTTGTTGAATTCACTTGTAATCACTTTTTTATCATTAAAGGTATTTACCACTTTTAAAAATACAGCTAGAAAAAAGGCTGATATTCCTACCAGCCTTTTTATAATTATAAGTTCATTTTCTATTTTGATGATTTGATTTCAACCCTGCGGTTTTTAGCACGCCCTTCGAGGGTTTTGTTAGTTGCAGCAGGATTGGCTTCACCAAAGAATGATTTGGTTAAACGGTCTTTAGAAATGCCCTTCTTAGCAAGGTAGTTGATCACATAATCAGCGCGTTTCTCGGAGAGTTTCAGGTTATAAGAGGCAGGTCCCTGTGAATCGGCATAGCCTTCGATTGACAGATTCAGATTTGCATGTTCGTTCAGAATAGTTACTACTTCATCCAGATCCTTTAAGAATTTGGTAACCAGTACAGTTTTGTCGAAGTTGAAGTAAACAACTTTCAGATACTCGAACCTAGCTTCAGGGCAGCCGTTATTTGCAGCTATTCCGAATACTTCCGGACATTTATCCAGGTTATCGGGAATACCATCGCCATCGGTATCGGGGCAACCCTTAAATTGAGCCAGGCCTTTTACATCCGGGCAAGCATCATCGTTATCAGCAATTCCGTCGCCATCGCGGTCAGGACAACCGGCAAGTTCTGCCTTACCTGCCACATCCGGACATTTGTCGTCTTTGTCGGTAATACCATCGTTATCTCTATCGGGGCATCCGTTAAGTTCTTTCTTGCCAGCTTCATTCGGGCAGGCATCTTCACTATCGATTATACCATCGCCATCGGTATCCGGGCAACCTTTAAATTCAGCTTTCCCTGCAACATCCGGACAAGCATCGTCTTTATCGGCAATGCCATCGTTATCTTTATCCGGGCAACCGGCAAGGGAATATTTACCGGGAACATCGGGGCAAATATCATCCTTGTCTCTTACACCATCACCATCGGTATCTTTAACACCGAAATTAATCTGCAATCCCGCCGAAGCGTAGCTATAATGATCATTATTCTTTTTATTAAGACCTTGTGTGAAATCCAGTTTAGTATCCGAAAATATAGTATGATCGCCATATTCGAGATTGATTGATAAAGCATTGCTCAACCGTATTGATGTACCTGCACCAACAGGAAGTTGAAATGTATGTTGCCATGCATTATGTTCGTTGATAATGGTGCCTGTTGGTATACTTTCGAGTTTTGACTTATAGTTGGCAATTCCGGCTCCGGTAAAAATATAGAAATTCAGCAATCTTTTTGAATTATAATCTGCAAATATCTCATTGATATTAACTGTGAGATTCAGTGCCGCGTCCCATAAGTTTGATCGCAATAAAAAATCATATTCCACTCTTTTACTATATAAATTAGTTTTCATGAACTGCCCCCTGACACCAAAAACAGGAGTTAGCTGGTAACCCAAAGCAACTCCGAAGCCAAATTCAGGGTTTTCATTATAGACATTCTTCTTATTTATATCGCCGAAGTATTCACTTATTCCAATATTGGGCTGTAAATACAAATAGCCTTTAAAAGGAATCACCTCCTTTTCTTCCTGAGCAAAAACTTTGCCGGACGACATTTGTAAAATGATAACTACGACAAAAAGTAATGAAATACGGTAAAGATAATTTCTCATAGTGCAGAATTTAATGAAGACCTATCAGGACATAATTTACAAAGCGATAAAAATACATCAAAATGTATAATTGTGCAACATTTTAAGGATAATTGCCTCCATTAAAATCACTTGAGTTTAACTACATTAAACAATATCAAATCAAATACCACAAATATCTCTCAATTATCAAATTTTGTTTCAGGAACCCATCGGATTATTCAACAAAACTATCCTTTTTGAAACGATTTATCTGAACTGAATATGGAAGATAATATACCAAGGTCAGTTGTAATGTGCGTATTCCACTTTCATTGCTATGGTCAGCTCATTCTCGTTGTCATGCACCTTAGGCAATTTCAGAAACTAAAGAACCTATATTTAAACATTGTTTAGCTTAAAAACAGTTTGTACAACTATTCTCTATTTTAAATACTCCTTATGTTTTGTATAAATTTGGTACAAGACAATTGCCGCCGTTACTGAAACATTGAAAGAATGTTTGGTGCCGAATTGGGGAATTTCGATACAGGCATCAACCATATCCATAACATTATCGCTAACACCATTTACTTCATTCCCAAAAACCAATGCGATATTTTCGGAAACCTCAAGAATATAATCTTCCAGCGCAGTGCTTCCCACCGCCTGTTCAATAGCTATGATCTTGTATCCTGCCTGTTTCAATTGCACAATTGCTTCGTTGGTTTCAGAAAAGTACTGCCATTTAACCGATTCGGTTGCACCCAAAGCTGACTTATTGATTTCGCGGTTTGGAGGAGTTGCAGTGATGCCGCAAAGATACAATTCCTTAATCCTGAAAGCATCCGAAGTCCGGAAAATGGAGCCAATATTGTGTTGGCTCCGGATATTATCAAGCACGCATATTACCGGAAGTTTTTCGAGCTGATTGAATTTTTCGACACTCACCCGGTTGAGTTCATCCATACTAAGTTTTCGCATTCCCATTCAATTAAGCGGCAAATTTAAAGGTTTCATAACTAATCAGCTCTTGAATAATCTATTTTGCGACAGATTTTACGGATTTGCAGAGATATAAAACGGCTTTCTACAGTTTTCAAAACAATAACAGATCTATAATATGTAAACTTATCTGCGTAATCAGCGTAATCTGTGGCTTGCATTCATTAATCATTGCATTGATCAGGCTGATCAGTAACAATGTTTAAACAGTCCGAAAATTTAAAATTTATTAACACTCTGCATAAGCAGGGGAAAATCCTGACAGATAGTCCTATATTTGCCGTAGCAATTTATAAAATCAGGAAGTGGCAAAAGGCAATGACAAGGAAGACACAGTAGTTACACCGCTTATGAAGCAGTACAATACCATCAAGGCTAAATATCCTGATGCATTGTTGTTGTTCAGGGTTGGTGATTTTTATGAAACTTTCGGCTCTGACGCCATAAAAGCCTCTGAGATACTCGGAATCGTGCTTACCCGGCGGGCCAACGGCTCGGCAGCCTATATTGAACTTGCGGGTTTTCCGCATCATTCGCTTGATACATACCTGCCGAAACTTGTCCGCGCAGGATACCGGGTTGCCATCTGCGATCAGCTTGAAGACCCAAAACTTACAAAAACGATTGTTAAGCGTGGAGTAACAGAACTTGTTACACCCGGAGTTTCATACAACGATAAAATTCTCGAAAATAAGGAGAACAATTTTCTGGCGTGTATTCATCTTCTGCCAAAGGCTTCGGGTATCGCTTTCCTCGATATTTCAACCGGTGAATTCCTTGTGGCACAGGGTTCAAATGAATACATCGAAAAGCTGCTTCAAACATTCCGTCCGTCGGAAGTAATTGTACAAAAAAATAAGAGGCAACAGTTTATCGAAACATTCAGCGACAAATATTATTTTTCCTACTTTGATGAATGGGTTTTCACCATTGAGTTTACCAAAGAACTGCTGCTTAAGCAATTCGGAACAGCATCGCTCAAAGGATTTGGGATAAGTGAACTCGAAAACGGTGTAATTGCAGCCGGAATTGCATTGTATTACCTTTCGGAAACACAGCATGATAAGGTGCAGCATATCTGCAAGATAGCCAGGATCGAAGAAGATCATTACGTGTGGCTCGACAAATTCACCGTCAGGAATCTTGAATTGCTGCAATCGCCTAATGATAATGCCAATACATTGCTGTCGACGATTGACAAAACCATTTCGCCTATGGGAGCGCGGTTGCTAAGGCGATGGATTTTACTTCCGCTGAAGGATCGCCTGCCCGTAACCGAACGTCATGAAATAGTTGATTATTACCTTCAACATGAATCATTTACAGAAATTATTGAGCAAAATATCAAAACCATTGGGGATCTTGAACGGCTTATCTCGAAAGTGGCAATAAGCAGGATAAATCCACGTGAAGTTTTACAGATCCGTAGAGCGTTGCTGGCCCTTATTCCAATTAAAAATGCATGCCTCAATACCTCACACGAGCCGCTGAGTCACCTTGGCGAGCAGATTAATCCATGCGGGATTATTGCGGATAAAATCGGGCATACCATTCAGGACGATCCTCCCACCATGGTAGTTAAAGGCCAGGTGATAGCTGTTGGTGTTTCAGAAGAGCTGGATGAATTGCGGAATCTTGCTTTTTCGGGTAAAGATTATCTGATCAAACTTCAGCAACGCGAGATTGAAAGAACAGGAATTACTTCATTAAAAGTGAGCTTCAATAATGTTTTCGGGTATTACCTCGAAGTTACCAATTCGCATAAGGATAAAGTTCCGCCCGAATGGATGCGTAAACAAACCCTGGTGAATGCTGAACGATACATAACTGAAGAGCTAAAGGAATATGAACAGAAAATACTTGGCGCCGAAGAAAAAATATTCGCTATCGAAAACAGGCTTTATAATGAGCTGATTATGCAACTTGCAGAATATGTGCAACCGGTTCAGCTCAATGCCCAGCTTGTTGCCCGCCTCGATTGCCTGCTGTCATTCGCTCGTGTTGCCAAAACAAACCGATATGTAAAGCCAAAACTCAACGATTCCTATACCGTTGAAATTAAAAACGGGCGACATCCTGTAATTGAAAGGCATTTGCCGACAGGCGAGGAATATATTGCCAATGATGTATTGCTGGATAACGACGACCAGCAGATTATTATTCTTACAGGGCCAAACATGTCGGGCAAGTCGGCGCTGTTAAGGCAAACTGCACTGATTGTACTAATGGCACAGATTGGTAGTTTTGTGCCTGCTGACGCGGCAAAAATTGGCATGGTGGATAAAATTTTTACCCGTGTGGGCGCTTCGGATAATATAACTTCGGGCGAATCTACATTTATGGTCGAAATGAATGAAACCGCCAGTATCCTTAATAATATTTCGAACCGCAGCCTGATATTGCTTGATGAAATAGGTCGCGGTACCAGTACTTACGACGGTATTTCCATTGCCCGGGCAATTACGGAATACCTCCACGATCATCCGCTTTACAGAGCCAAAGTTCTGTTTGCAACGCATTACCACGAATTGAATGAAATGGCGACGAGCAAAACCCGTATCCGGAATTATCATGTGGCCGTAAAAGAAATAGGAAAGAAGGTGATTTTTCTCCGCAAGCTTACACCGGGCGGAAGTGAGCACAGTTTTGGTATTCATGTGGCACGTATGGCCGGTATGCCGGGAAGTGTTTTGCAGAGAGCTACAAATATACTTTCGCAACTCGAAAAGAAGCATGTTACTGATGATCAGGACACTGATACAATTTCAACTAAAACTGACAAAAAAGGGGATGACATACAGCTGAGTTTTTTCCAGCTGGATGATCCTTTGCTTGAGCGTATACGCGACGATATTATGGCTTTGGATATTAACACCTTAACACCTGTAGAAGCCCTGATGAAGCTGAATGAGATTAAAAATTTGCTGAAAAAATATTAGAGAAGTTTTGGGAATAAAAAAATGTGTGTATATTTGCACTCCCATTACGGTTAATACTGCGAAAGTAGCTCAGTTGGTAGAGCACGACCTTGCCAAGGTCGGGGTCGCGAGTTCGAGTCTCGTCTTTCGCTCTGCTTGTTAAGACCTCCTGTTAATAGCACGGAGGTTTTTTTTCAGCTGCCCGAATGGTGAAATAGGTAGACACGAAGGACTTAAAATCCTTTGGCCATTGCGGCCGTGCCGGTTCGATTCCGGCTTCGGGTACA